>JAQZBD010000174.1 GCA_029239235.1 Herbinix sp. | reverse complement strand
GCAATTGGCGTAGATATTTGCCCGGTTAGTTCATTAACAGGTGAAGGTATGGAAATGTTAAAAAAGTATTTGCAACCGGATAAAACTATCGTATTTTTAGGCTCGTCTGGAGTTGGAAAATCCACCTTTACTAATTATCTACTAGGACAAGAGGTTATGGAGACGGCTGGAATTCGAGAGGATGATTCAAGAGGACATCATACTACAACATACCGTCAATTATTCATCTTAGATAGCGGAACTAAGATTATTGACACACCGGGTATGAGAGAACTAGGTATGTGGGTTGTTGACGAGGGTGTAGAGCAAAGCTTTTCTGATGTAAATGATTTGATACAGGAATGTAGGTTTAGCGATTGTACCCACACAAATGAGCCGGGCTGTGCAGTAAGAATTGCATTAGAAAATGGTGAATTAAGCGAGAAGCGTTGGAAAAGCTATTTAAAGATTTTAAGAGAATCCAACTTTCAGTCCGCTAAGGAAAGTAGAAATAAAGCGAAAGAGAAAAAACAATTAGTAAAAATGAAGGCAGATGATAAAAAAATATATAGCGAAAAAGAAGTTTAACAGATAGAACTGAAATTAAATTTATAAAGGGAATATTTGATAAAAAATGGTGGTATAGAGTTTGCTGCTTTACACTTTGAGGCTATTGATAAGCTAATTAAAATAAGAAGAGAAAGCAGATAAAAAGATAAACAGTAAAAGATAAGCAGATAAAAGACAAGAACGCCTACCGTAGCGAATAAGAATTCATTAAGGTAGGCGTTCTATATGTTTATTGATTAAAATAATGGAGACAACTGGACTTGAACCAGCGACCCCCTGCTTGTCGAGCAGGTGCTCTCCCGACTGAGCTATACCTCCATAATATATGTTATTAAAGTTATATGTATTTGAATTCTGATAAAGCGCTAATAATGCACGATATATCCAATAATATCATAACTGGAATATATATACAAGTGTACATAATGAATTAAACGCCAATATCTAATTTTAAACAAAAAAATAAAGCGGGTGATGGGAATCGAACCCACGTATCTAGCTTGGAAGGCTAGTGTTCTACCATTGAACTACACCCGCATTTTTAACTGCTTTATATTTATACCATATACTAACAAAAAATGCAATATGGATTTTAAATTTAGTGAAGAAAAAATCTGTAAACTGTATAAAAGAGAGCTCTCCATATCCTAATATAGAATTAGAAATACACCGCTCCATGAGCCCACTGTACAGCCTCCCAGAACATTGCTTTTTATGATACACAATCCTTCCCAGGAGGCTGAATTTAATCTGATCTCTAGAGTAGTTTAACCAGTTCCTCCAACTCCTCAGCCAGCACCTTCGCAAGCTCAAAATCCGTATCCTTTAAAGCCAAAGCTATTTTCGTCTCAACTGCCTTTTTCTTTTGCTCTAATTCCAAATAATCCTTATCAAAGTGATTTGCATAAATCATCTTTCTAAATTTACGAATACTCATTTTCCGAACAGCCTTATCCTCAATGATTAATACATAGTCCATGCAGTTTGCTATAAAATAAAAATCATGAGAAACCATCAGAATGGCACCTTTATAATTTTCGATAGAATTTTCCAATGATATCTGTGAGTAGGTATCCAGATGGCTGGTCGGCTCGTCAAGCAGCAGCATATTTGCTCCACTGGCAGAGATCTTAGCCAATTGAAGTAAATTCTTTTCTCCTCCAGATAAATTACCAATCCTTTGATTCAGGATTTCTTCCTCGAAGCCATATTTTATCACATGTGCTTTAATCTCATCATTGGTTTTAAAGCCAGCCTCGAAAAACTCGTCGAGTATGGTGTTGGTCTCATTAAGCATTTCACCTTGAAGCTGAGATAAGAATGCTAATTCAACGTCATCATGTATTTTGATAGAATCATGATTGTTTTTAAAAATTTCTCTGAGTAAGGTTGTCTTTCCTGTACCGTTTGGCCCAATAAGAGCTACCTTTTCATTCGACTTGATTTCAAAGTTAACATGTTCAAGAAGCACATCATCAAAGGCAACGGTGTAATCAGTAACCTTAAGAGCAATTGTTTCTTCTAATTGATTTATTGGCATGAGCTGGATATCCGGTTGTTTAATATCTACAAAGGGTGCCTTAATCCGGCGTGCTTCTAACCTGTCTTGTATTTTAACCCTGGCCTTTAATGCTTTTCCTCTGGAGGCTTCAAAGTTATAAGAGGCGATATGTCTTAAATTATCAATGATGGCAGCGTTTCTCTCCATTTCCAGGGTATCAGTAACAGCAAGCTCCTGCAACTCGATTTTTCTTTGTAGCAATGAGAGGTTGTAATCATTATAGTTTCCATCAAATTCTTGGAGCTCTGTATTTTCAAGGTGTATTATTTTATTAAAGCAGTGATTCAGCAAATATCGGTTGTGGGTAATTACTAGCAGCATTCCTTTATGGGAGTTAATTAAATTTTTCAGGGAATTTAAGTGTTCAAAATCTAAAAATACATCAGGCTCATCCATAATCAGCAAGTCGGGATTAGTTAGCATCTCCTTAATTACTTGGATAAGCTTGAATTCTCCGCCGCTGAGGTTAGATACCATGAGATTTTCTTGCTTACCTAAGTTTGCCAGATTCAATTTTTTGTTGATATTACTTTCGAAATCATCTCCGTCAATTGCATTAAATGCGTCCAAGGCTTCTTGGTACTTTTCAAGTAAGGAATCTAAATCCAAAGATGTTTCCATTTTGGTGCATATAGCAGTAATTTCGTTTTGGAGTTTAATAAATTTTTCTCCTACATATTCAAATACAGTGATATCATTGGCTTTGTCCGGCTGAGAGAACTGACGCACGTAGCCAATTCTGCAATTCGGGTCAATTTCTAAGTTTCCATCGAACATGTATTTATCCGGATTCATGATAATATCAACTAAGGTGCTTTTTCCGCTGCCGCTGGTGCCAATGAATGCACAGTGCTGCCCCTCCTCTAATGTAAAAGATATATCATGATATAATTCCTTTTTCGGAAATGAGTAGGATAAGTTATCAACTTTTATCATATTTTTTACCTCTCCTTATCAATAAAAAAGAGCTTATATATAAAGCTCACAATGTAGTATTTCCTTAATCGTATTTTTTAAATTACTTTATACAGTAAAGACATTAATTTGAGATTACCGTTGGTAGCATAACATTTTTTGCGACTAATTTCAATCATTTCATAGAAGCAATATGACCAATATTATCAACTACTAGATGAAAAATCAAATTCTATCATCTGAATGCTGAGGGGATGTGAACATTTGGGGTGCTGACGACTTCTATTTTTCTTGACATAGCATAAAATACCATATAAACTATCAATGAACAAATATTCATTCAAAAATGAGGAAATTATTATAATGCCAAAATCGCCGAAACGATGTGAAGAACTAAGAATAGAAATGCGAAATAAAATTATTCATGAATCCATACGATATTTTGCTAAAAATGGATTTTCGGGAACTAAGATTAGTGACCTGGCTAAACACATAGGAATTGGTCAAGGGACACTTTATGTATATTTTGAATCGAAGGAAATGTTATTTCAGGAAATATATAAGATAATTAATAGAGAAGAGGATATTGAACAACTTAAAATACTTACATTTCTCCCATTATCAGCAAAAGATAAAATACATAAGCTTTCTAAAAGAGTATTACGTCAGCTAGAGGAGGATGAGAGCTTTGCAGCAGTGGTTGCCTTAAATACACAGGCACTTCTGGAGCAGGATAAGGAATGCTCTGCGGATGGAACCACCTATCAGACCAAACTATATCAATATATGGTAAAAATTATTGAGCAGGGGCAAATGGAAGGCAGTGTTGTTAACGGTAATCCATTAAAGCTTGCAGATTATTATTGGGGAGTGGTGTATCTATACGCTCTAAAAAAGCTATTTACTACGAAGTATGAATTAATTAACTCGGATGACTTAGAAAGGACTCTATTAAAGTTAGCCAAATAGCTATATGAGTCTTACAATAAATCCATGCGAGAAGGAGTGACAGTGTAAAGATGAAAAAGGAACAAAATAATGATGGGAATATAAGAAATAGTAATGAAAATAGTAAAGATGAGAAAATTGAAAAGAATAAGCAAAAGGCTATAGAAAAGAATATTGACAAAAGCACAGAAAAAAGCACAGAAAAGAATACAGAAAAACGAATTGCCATTGTAACCGGAGCTAGTGCAGGCATAGGGAAAGAATTCACAAAGCTATTACTCCAAGAGGATGTAGAAGAAATTTGGGCAATAGCTAGAAATCAGGACAGACTTAATTCCTTGAAAATCGAACTCGGAGATAAAGTTATCACAATATCAAAAGACCTATCTAGCCCGACAGAAATATGGACCATAGGGGAATTATTAAATAAGCATAAACCAGTCATATCATATCTAGTTAACAATGCAGGGATTGCGAAAATGGGCTCTTATCAAGACTTTAGTTTTGAAGAGATTGTGGAAACAGTGGGCATTAATTGCACTGCTATGGTTACCTTATGTACTTTATGTATTCCATATATGAGAAAAGGCAGCAGAATACTGAATATTTCCTCCGAAGCATCCTTTCAGCCGCTGCCCTATCTAAATTTATACGCAGCTACAAAAGCCTTCGAAAGAAGCTACTCCAGATCGCTCAATGTTGAACTAAAGGAAGCCGGAATTACATCAACTGCTGTCTGCCCAAGCTGGGTTGATACAGATTTATTACTAAAAGAATACAATGGGAAAAAGATTAAATTTCCCGGTATGGTAAGTGCAGAACTGGTTGCAAAAATTGCAATGAGGGATACGAAACGAGGAAAGGATATGTCAGTTTGTACGTTATACGTGAAATGCGTTCATCTGGCGGCTAAATTATCACCTCAAAAGCTGGCAATGGAAACTTGGGTTCGTAAAATAAAGAAATATGTAATGTAGGGAAAGTAGGTTGAAGAAGAATCATTTTCTAACCTTTCGATTTTGACCTGTTCATTTTTTGAATAGGACACCAAAAATTAAAAGGAACGGATGTTGAAAGGATCTGATGTTAGATGAAGAAATACATTTATTCTGAACGTGTAGATTTATTTGAGCCTAATATTTATATTAATTTTCTGGTACAGCTTCTAGGAAATCCAGAGCCTGATATATTGATATCTGCAGTAAAAGCTGCTTTTGCCGCTAATGAAGCTACAATGTCCAAAATTATACTGGATAGCACCGGAGAAGCTTTTTATGAACAAATGCAAGAAAGTGGATGCAGGGTAGAGATTAGTAAAGAGGGCTGGTACGATTTAATTAGGAGTAATGAAAAAGTGCCCTTTGCAATTGATAAGGGTGAATTCCTGAGAGTATTTATAATAACCTCAGAAGAGGATGTATTTTTGCTCATTATGGCTCATCACTTAGTGGGAGATGGGAAGTCAATTACATATTTGATAGAGGATATCATGAAGGCACTATCTGGAGAATACTTGTCATTTAAAGAAATGCAGCTTATCACAAAGGATTCATTACCCAAAAAGTCAGAATTACCGTTTCTCATCAAACGATACATAGGTTTTTATAATAGAAGGTGGAAACATACCGGTCGCAGCTTTCAATGGGGGGATTATTATTCAATACATAAAACCTATTGGAAGGAACGAAGCTCCCATATTGCACATGAGTACTTTTCCCCTGAAGAGATTGGCAGGATTCACGCACATGTAAAGAAGATCGGTATTTCTGTTAACAGCTATATTGCAACGGCATTTTTAGAAGCAGATAGAAGTAATGGAATTATTGGAATAGCAGTGGATGCCAGAATGGATGGTAATAAATCCATATCCAATCAGGCAACAGGAATTACGGTAGATCATATATTTTCAGATGGGATGTCCTTTGATGAAAATGCAAAACTTGTTCATCAGAAGGTCTTATATAAGCTTATGAGACCAAAAAATAAGTTCTTTATCCTACAAGTTATACCATTATTTACTCCCAGCTTGTTAGACTCTGTGCTACTATTTACTTACGGACTATATCATAATAAAACGACACAAAAACTAGCAAAGTTAATGGGGTATAAGGATGGAAGCACCAGAGATCTGGGCATTACGAATTTGACCAGGCTGGATATTCCAAATCAGTATGGAGCATATGAAATCAAGAAATTATTATTCATCCCACCGGTTATATCCTATGCCAAGCATATTATAGGCGTTTCAACAATGGAGGATGGCATGAGCATTACATATCATTATATGAATGATCAGGAAAGAGAAGTGGAATTTTTTAAACGGGCAATACAAACTCTAAAAAGTACATACTCCCAACCAATATAATCAATTTCAAAGAAAATAAAGCAGGGGATTGAGTTTTAAAAAAGAATATGATATAAATAAATAGAACTGAATAATATCAAAAGTATTAGGCGCTTGCCTTGATCCACGTCTGTTAGGGAAAATCTTAGCAGGCGTGTTTTTTATTGGAGTGTAAAGTGTATGAAAAAGATGAGGATATTATGTGAAATAATAACAATTATATTTGGTAATTTTCTGTATGCTGCAGGAGTGGTGTTTTTTATCATGCCCTCGAATCTGATTACAGGAGGTACCACAGGAATTGCCATAAGTATTCATCAGTATTTCGGCCTTCCTGTATCCTATTTTGTATTTAGCTTTAACCTAATTATGTTTATATTAGGTTTCTTTGTTATGGGAAGAAAATTCGCCCTTACCACACTGATTAGTACCTTCTGTTACCCCATAGCATTAGAATTATTACATAAAATGGCGGGAGATTTTGTATTGACAGACGATATTCTTCTGTGTGTGCTCTTTGGAGGTATCTGTATTGGTGCGTCCATTGCATTGGTTATCCGAGCTGGCGCAAGCACAGGTGGTATGGACATCCCTCCGCTCATTCTCTTTAAGTGTTTTCGCATCCCAGTCTCCGTCAGCCTATATGTTGCTGATTGTGTGATACTTGCCTTTCAGGCAGTTTTTAGTGATAGAGAGAAATCTCTTTATGGTATTGCGTTGGTACTTGCTTATACTGTGATTATAGACAAGCTGTTAATCCTAGGCACTAATAAAATGCAGATAAAAGTAGTGAGCAATAAAATCACAGTAATAAAAGCTGCAATCATTTCTGAAATTGACAGAGGGGTAACTCTGTTGCATGGGCAGACCGGATATTTGGAGTATGAGACAGACATACTGCTCAGCGTTGTTTCAAACAGGGAGCTCTCGAAAGTGGAGAAGCTGGTGCATGAGATCGATAAAGATGCCTTCGTTATCATTAGCCGTGTCAGTGAGGTAAAAGGCAGGGGATTTAGTGAAGGTAAAAAATATTTATGACTCTTGAATCATATTTATGAGAAATCTATACGGATAGGGGCATTTCAGGATTAATCTAGCTATTTTCGCTGGAATCCACTGCATTGACAAAATAAGGGTATACGAGTATAATTCTAAATGCAAATAGCTTGCATTAAAGCAGCTTTGATAAATCGGAGAGGGGAATAGACTATGAATATGCGGAAAAGATTCTTAATAATTCTATTAGTATTGGTCGTTTCCTGTGTACCATTACTCTCCCTGCTGTACATTGATGTGCATGTAAATCATATATGTACAGGAACAGAGTGTCGGGTATGT
The DNA here is from genome assembly GCA_029239235.1 of Herbinix sp. GTDB lineage: Bacteria > Bacillota > Clostridia > Lachnospirales > Lachnospiraceae > Mobilitalea. The sequence continues at coordinate 13,041 of JAQZBD010000174.1, read as the reverse complement.
GAGCATATCGAAGCAGCAGTACAAACTATTAACCATTTTAAAAACTTATTCATACAATCAATACTTATACTAGTAGCTGTCCTAATGACAGCTTATCTATGCGTTGTCAGAGAAATCGTCTACCGGTCTGGAGACACATTAATCACCTTGAAGGTCGAACTTCTGAATTGAATAGGCATCTAGGATTACCCGCGCATCGGACTATTGATCCGGTGTTATTTTGGTACCTAAAATTAAGAGCAGATAAGATGCCATTCATTAAGGAGGTTTCATAATATGAGAAAAAATTTAATAGCAAGTATTCTGGTACTATGCCTATGCATAAGTACTTTAATTGGTTGTTCTAATTCTAAGAATATCGGTATCTCGCAGGGGAGTAAACAAGACACGAGCCAGGAGACTAACCAAGAAAACAAGCAGGATTCTAATGCAAAAGAGCTGAGTATCGTATGCACCATCTTCCCTCAGTACGACTGGGTTAGAGAAATTCTTGGAGACAGAGCGGATCAGGCTGAACTGACGTTATTGCTAGATAACGGTGTTGATCTTCACAGCTATCAGCCAACAGCCGAAGATATTACTAAAATTATTTCCTGCGATCTATTTATCTACGTTGGAGGGGAATCCGACCAATGGGTAAATGATGTCCTTGCAGTATGGCTTTCTTTAAAAAATGCTGAGGTTATATGTAAATCCATTAGTGCAGCACTATCGGACATCGATATCGAGAATGGAAATGTGTATGAAGAAAATCGATCGGCCTATGAGACAAAGCTGGCTGATTTAGATAAAGATTATCAAAAAACTGTGGATAGTGCTACACGTACCACACTGTTGATTGGAGACAGATTCCCGTTTCGTTATTTAGTGGACGACTACGGTCTGGATTATTATGCTGCCTTTGTAGGGTGCTCTGCCGAGACGGAAGCGAGCTTTGAGACAATTGTATTTCTGGCTGAGAAAACAGAAGAACTAAAGCTTCCGGCAGTATGTGTCTTAGAGAGTTCTAATCAGGAAATTGCGAAGACCATCATCAGTAACACCAAAACTAAGGATCAAAAAGTGCTTGTTCTGGATTCCATGCAGTCTATAACCGCAGTGGATGTGACAAAGGGTGAAAAGTATCTATCCATTATGAATCATAATTTGCAGGTACTAAAGGAAGCCCTCAATTAAAAGCTATACCATATAACGGGGAAGAACGGGTAAGAATCGAAGAAGATTTAGAAAAGAGGTATATTGTGGCACAGCTTATTTGTAAAAATGTTGCTCTGGGCTATGAGGGAAGAATTGTAGCAGAGCAGTTAGACTTTGAAGTAAATAGCGGTGATTATCTTTGCATTGTTGGAGAAAATGGCACGGGCAAAAGTACGTTATTGAAAACATTACTCCGTCTGAAAACACCAATATCGGGAGAAATACGTATGGGAGATGGTATACAGGCAACAGAGATTGGATATCTTCCGCAGCAAACGGTAGTTCAAAAGGATTTTCCGGCATCGGTATGGGAAATTGTATTATCAGGCTGCTTAAACGGATGCGGTTTACGCCCCTTTTATAACAGGGAAGAAAAGCAGTTGGCTAGAAATAACCTGGAGCGCCTTGGAATTCTTGACCTAGCAAAGCACTGCTACCGAGAATTGTCCGGCGGGCAGCAGCAAAGGGTACTGCTGGCACGGGCTCTAAGCGCCACAAAGAAGATGCTGCTTCTTGACGAGCCTGTGACAGGGCTTGATCCTAAGGCAGCACAGGACTTGTATGAATTAATAGAGCAGCTTAACAAAAAAGATGGCATTACCGTCATCATGGTATCTCACGATATAGAGGCGGCAGTAAAATATGCATCACATATTCTTCATATCAACCGAACGCCTGTATTTCACGGAAGAAAAGAAGATTACATGTTGAGCGGAGTGGGATTTGGTATAGGATCACGGAGAGAGGTGATGGAACATGAATGATATTTTTAATACATTGCTTCATTATTTCTCCTTTCCCTTTGTACGATATGCTTTGATTGTGGGAATACTAATTGCACTTTGTTCCTCCCTGCTGGGTGTAACCTTAGTATTAAAACGGTTTTCTTTCATTGGAGACGGGCTCTCCCATGTGGCTTTTGGAGCTATTGCGGTAGCTGCTGTATTTGGGTTTACAAATGACACAGTTATTGTGATGCCGGTAACAATTATAGCAGCAGTTATTTTGTTAAAAAGCGGACAGAATACTAAAATCAGAGGAGATGCATCTCTGGCAATGCTTTCTGTTGGTGCATTAGCCATTGGATATCTTTTGATGAATCTATTCTCCAAGTCCTCCAATATTTCCGGTGATGTCTGCAGTACACTTTTTGGCTCCACCTCCATACTTACCTTAACCATGGCAGAGGTATGGGTGAGCGTGATTATGTCCGTTATTGTTGTAGCGGTCTTCCTGCTCTTTTATCACAAGATTTTTGCGGTTACCTTTGATGAAACCTTTGCCAGGGCAACCGGAACACGTACAGATATGTATAATCTGATTGTCGCGGTAATTACAGCAGTTATCATTGTACTTGCAATGAATTTGGTGGGTTCCCTGTTGATATCAGCGTTAATTATTTTTCCGGCCATGTCAGCCATGAGGGTGTTTAAGAATTTTCGGGCAGTGATACTTTGTTCTGTCATTATTTCTATGATTGCTGCCGGCAGTGGAATTATAATATCGATCTTAGCTTCAACACCGGTAGGTTCCACGATAGTGGCAATTGATATTGTAGTATTTATTCTATTTTGCGGAGTTGGTAAACTGATAGGAGGTGCGGGAAAATGATAAAAGAAACAAGAAAAATTCTTACTACAGGTGCAATTTTACTTCTGGTTATAGGTATGACTGGATGCAGCAAGAATACCAGTATAGTTGACAAAATAGCTAATAAACAGTATGGAACTGTGGTACAGACCCCCTCAGAAACAAATGTTAATCTAAATAATAGTACTGGGGAAACAGAAGATAAAGAAAATACAGAAGATACAGAAAATGCAGCCGAAGACACAGAAGTGAAGGGGATTGATTTACAAGCGCCAGAACAGAATATATTGGATGCAAGCATTGGAGAAGATAACTCTGTTGATGAAGAAAATGCTGCGGCTGATTCTCAAGTAAAAGGCAGTGAGGGCGATTCTGGTATTGATGTCGATCTGACTAAATTAAGCAGTACCATGGTTTATTCGGAGGTTTATAATATGATGAACAAACCGGAAGATTACGTTGGGAAAACAATCAAAATAGAAGGTGTATACTATGCAAGCTATTGGCAGGATACAGAGAAATATTATCATTGCGTTTTGATTAGTGATGCAACTGCCTGCTGCCAAAATGGAATCGAATTTGTATGGGATAATGATACCCATGTCTACCCGGATGAATATCCCCCGGATAATACAGTGATTGAATTAACAGGGGTATTCGGATTATATGAAGAAATGGGAGAAACATATTGTTATCTAAAGACTGATAATATAACGGTTCGTTGAGATTAAGTTAAGACCCCTCAGAGTTTTGAAGTGCTCCTGTTTTACCCAAAAGTGAGCATATCATTTCTACTGAGGGGTTTTAATGTCTCAAGCATTTATGAATCAGCAAAATAAAATTGAAAAGAATAACGAAATACATTTTGCTTAAATAAGATTTGGTGATATAATTACAAAAAAATATTGTGTGTGCAAATCAGAATTATTATCTATAAAGAATGTTATATATCGAGCGACAAAAGTAAAGGAAGTAGGAGAGTATATCAATTAAGGGAAAGGCCTCCTGCTGTCACGGAATGGGAAGCTCTATTATTCTAGATCCCTATGATGTCTACCGTTTAACATCAAATCTAAAGATATCCTTTGAGGCATTATTAAAGGATCACATAGAGCTTAATCTGGTAGATGGAGTAATCCTGCCAAATCTAAAAATGACCGGGACGGATGAGGGATGCTCCTTTTTAAATAAGGAGGGAAGATGCAGTATCCATGGGTGTCGTCCGGGGATATGCAGGATATTTCCGCTGGGTAGATATTATGAAAATCATTCATTTACCTATATCCTGCAAAACAAAATAACTCAAGAACACAAATGAAGGTAGGTAAATGGATTGATACTCCGGAGCCGGAGAAGAATGATTCGTTCATCGCCCAATGGCATTATTTCTTAAATGAGGTAGAACACGTGATTAAGAATGCTCAAGATCAAAAGCTGGTTAAGAACTTGAATATGTATATCCTTAATCGGTTTTACCTTAAGCCATATGATCCCGGGATGGATTTTTACGAGCAATTCAAGGAGCGTTTACAGGAAGCGAAAGGAATTATTAAACTGGATTAGCAAATAATTAAGTTTACACTATGAATCAAGAAGTTTGTATAAGAATTTATATACATCAAAAACTACAAGGAGGACGATTGTGGGTTTTGGTGCAGTTTTATTCGTTAGTGTGTAAGGGGATAAAACTGCAAAAAGTGAACAGATAAAGGAAATAAATCGTTAAGATAAAGAGAGGTAGAATATGAGATTAATGGTTGCATCAGATATTCATGGTTCAAGGTATTATTGCCAAAGTATGATAGAAGCCTTCCAAAGGGAAGAGGCAGATAAGCTTATCCTGTTAGGAGATATTTTATATCATGGTCCAAGAAATGATCTTCCCAGAGAGTATGCCCCAAAGGAGGTCATTGCCCTTCTTAATCCGCTAAAGGATAGGATATTATGTGTTCGTGGCAACTGTGATACAGAGGTGGATCAGATGGTTCTGGAGTTCCCGATCATGGCTGATTATGCCATCATTGTAAATGGAGCAAATACCATTTACGCAACCCATGGACATAAATACAATGAGGATAACCTTCCACCGATACAATCTGGAGATATCTTATTGAATGGGCATACCCATGTGCCAAAATGCACAAAGCATTCTAATTATGTCTATATGAATCCAGGCTCAGTAGCAATCCCCAAGGAAGGAAGTACCCATAGTTATTTGATAATTGATGGGAATGAATATTCTTGGAAGTCCTTAGAAGATGGAGCGACGTATCTTTCATATCATTCGTAAGTCAACATTAAATAAAATAAGCGGATGCAGATTGATTGAGAAAAAGTGAGCAACCTTCATTGATTAAAAGGAGTCTTAGCCGCTGAAAAATAAACGGCAAAATATTGGCAGACTCTAATGGAGTTATTAAGAACACGATTACAATAAAGAATGCTACCAACGAATAAAATATAATCGGTGGTAGCATTTATTTCATAACTATTCTAAATCCAGCCGCCATCAAGTGAAATAACCTGTCCGGTAAGATAATCATTTTTGTAAGCTAACTGATATGCAAGGTCCGCAACCTCTTCCGCACTTCCTAAACGGTTTGCCGGTATCTCATCGATTAGGCTCATAAGATCTTCGTCTGCAAGGCAGTGGTTCATCTCAGTATCAATGGCACCGCAGGCGATGGCATTTACCTGAATATTACTTGGAGCTAATTCTTTTGCAAGAGCTCGGGTAAAGGAATTCATACCGCCCTTTGAAGCGGAATAAGCTACTTCACAGGAGGCACCTACATTTCCCCAAACAGAAGATATGTTTATAATCTTCCCGGATTTTTTCTGAACCATAACAGGAATGGCTAGGGAAGAGCAGTTATAGACCGAGGTCAGATTGGTGGTGATTACCCGGTGCCAATCCTCCGGAGTCATATCTGTAAATAAGCCTATATAAGCAATGCCCGCATTGTTGATCAGTACATCAAGACCTCCATACCGCGTTTTAATCTGACAGAACAATTCTTCGACAACCTCAAAATTTCCCACATCTCCTAAAAAAGCCATGCAGGATACCTGATAAGACTCAATTTCCTGCTTTGTCAATAATAACGCCTCCTCGCTATGGGCGCAATTAATAATTACATCATAGCCCTCTTTCGCGAATTTAACAGCGATTGCTTTTCCGATTCCTCTTGATGAACCAGTTACTAATACAGTTTTTCTCATGAAAATACCTTTCTAATATTCTATTATGATGCGGATGCATTATATCCGCCAAGTGATATTCGAGTCAAGAAATATCCAAAAAAAAGTATATTTGAAATAATAAATGTCCGAAACAATTAATATCCGATACTGTTAATATCCGAAACAAGTAATATTTGAAATAAGTATTATAAAACAAGTCATATACGAAATAAGCTTGTGACCTACATTAAGCTATGCTTCAAGCCTAATTTAGTCCCATTTTTATAGTATAACATATCCTCTTCCTAGAATAAAGATGCGTTGAAAAACAATACTTTTTATGCTACAATGAAAGTTGTTGTGAGAGGCACCGGCCTATTATATTAATATGTAATGAATGGATTACGCAATGGAATATAATGAGACATTTTTGGGTATTAATGTTATAGAAGAAGAGTTAAAGTAAACAAAAAATCATACAAGAGATAACAGTTAAGTGATACCTCAACTGGAAATATTAAAGGAGTAGCTATGACAAATAAGAAGATTGCCAATAAAAATATCTTAGCACTGCGAAAATACATGATTATAACCATTGGGGCTATTTTAATGGGTGTATCTGTAAACCTGGTATTTGAGCCCATGAAACTGGTTACCGGAGGGGTATCCGGTTTTGCTATTGTGGTCAAGGAATGGACTAAGGCTATCGTACCGGGAGGATTGCCAATCTGGTTATTCACTATCATATGTAATGTACCTTTATTCTTAGTTGCGACAAAAATCAGAGGCGGTAAATTCCTGATATCTTCCATATATGGGACAATTATATATGTATTATCCATGATGGTGATTCCGATAGTGGATTTTCACATGGATGATTATCTGCTGGCGGCAATTCTCGGTGGAGTTATCGGCGGCGCAGGTATTGGTCTGGTGTTTTCTGTAGGATCCTCCACAGGAGGAACGGATCTGGCAGCTTATATTCTGCAGCATCGTAATAAGCATATGTCGGTGCCCCAGCTTATGATATTCGTTGATGGAATTATTATCATTCTCGGTGCACTTACCTTTGGACTTGGAAATGCATTATATGCATTAATATCAATTTTTATTTCCACCAAGGTATCGGATGGTATGCTGGAGGGGTTAAAATTTGCTAAGATGGCCTATATCATCTCCGATGATTATAAGCTGATAGCAAATGCGATTCTGCATCAAATGGATCGTGGAGTAACCGGCTTAAGTTCTACCGGAATGTATTCGAATCAGGACAGGAAAATGCTGTTTTGTGTCGTTTCCAAGAAGGAAATTATCAAAATAGTTGAAATTGCAAAGAAAATTGACCCGAATTCTTTCGTGATTGTAAGTGATGTTAGGGAGGTTATGGGAGAGGGATTTATTGAATATAGACAGTAATTTTAAATATATTCTAGCATATTATCGGTAAATCTACTTATTTTGAAATAGGATATACAAATCGTACAAAAAGGAAAAATTGATTTTGGTGAAATGACATATGGCTTCCAATCGTGAAATGTTGTATCATTACGGTATGGTAATAGTACAAGAACACATGAATGAATTAAAAATTAGGAGGCTATTCAATGGCAAGCTTATCATTAAAAAATGTTACAAAACAGTACCCTAACGGATTTGTTGCAGTAAAGGAGTTCAACCTGGAAATCGCAGATAAAGAGTTCATTATCTTCGTTGGACCATCAGGTTGTGGTAAATCAACAACCCTTCGTATGATTGCAGGACTCGAGGAGATTTCCTCCGGTGAGCTTTGGATCGGCGAAAAGTTAGTAAATGATGTAGAGCCTAAGGACAGAGATATCGCGATGGTATTCCAGAACTACGCTTTGTATCCACATATGTCAGTATTTGACAACATGGCTTTTGGTCGGTGGTCAGAGACAGCGTGTTGCTATGGGTCGTGCTATCGTTCGTAATCCTAAGGTATTCCTTATGGATGAGCCTTTATCAAACCTTGATGCTAAGTTGAGAGTACAGATGCGTATCGAAATTTCCAAGTTACATCAGGGATTACAGACAACAATTATCTACGTAACACATGATCAGACAGAAGCTATGACCTTGGGTACCAGAATCGTAGTTATGAAGGATGGTTTTATTCAACAGGTAGATACTCCACAGAACCTGTATGACAGACCTAAGAACTTATTCGTTGCAGGTTTCATGGGATCACCTCAAATGAATTTAATCGATGCTACTATTTCCAAGAAGGGAAATGACGTATTTGTTGATTTTAACGGAAATTCCTTAAAGCTTCCTGAAGGAAAAGCAAAGAAGGTTATTGATGGTGGATATGATGGAAAGACCGTTGTTATTGGTATTCGTCCTGAAGATATCCATGATGAGGAAATGTACCTTGCAAGTGCTCCAGATAGCGTGATTGAAGCTACTGTTAGAGTATATGAGTTATTGGGTGCGGAAGTATTCTTATACTTCACCGTTGGAGAAGCGTTAGAAATCACTGCACGTGTTAATCCTCGTACAACTGCAAGACCAGATGATACATTAAAGATTGCATTTGATATGTCTAAGCTTCATGTATTCGATAAAGAGACAGAGCAGGTTGTTACAAACTAATAGATAGAAGAATGTTCAGGGAACACGAAAGTGTTCCCTGTTTTAATGTATACAAATCAAAAAAAATTTCATGATTAACTCGCTTTAAAATTAAAAATCGACAATTCTTTTAAACCATTTGGCTGCTAATGGAACTAAAAACTAGAGATAATTGTTAATAAAAATATTAGTTTATTTAATGAACTAAATCTGACGAACCATTATTTGATAGAATTATACTAAAATATTTATGCAAAGTTTATAAAAGTTAGTTTACTTATAATGAAAAGGATGTTAAAATATCTTTCGTAAACATGAATTTTAATGAAAAATAGAAATATAATATAAAGGAGTGAGATCATGATTTCCAATCAAATTCTTCAAAGCACAATCGATGGATTAAAAGGAATCACACGTATCGATATCTGCGTTATGGATACGGAAGGTAAAGTATTAGCAACAACAATAGAAAATGCAGAACAATATGAGAACGCAGTGCTAGCATTCGTAGCATCTCCGGCAGATAGCCAGGCGATTCAGGGTTATCAATTTTTTAAGGTTTTTGATGAGCATCAATTAGAATATGTGATTCTTGCCAAGGGTGATAGTGAAGATGTATTTATGATTGGAAAGATTGCATCCTTCCAGATACAGAATTTATTAGTCGCATACAAAGAAAGATATGACAAGGATAACTTTATCAAGAACCTGCTGCTTGACAATCTGCTGCTGGTGGATATTTATAACCGTGCGAAGAAGCTTCATATCGATACGGAAGCCAGAAGAGTGGTTTATATTATTGAGACCAAGAATGAAAAGGATGCGAATGCATTAGAGACAGTACGCAGCTTGTTCTCCGGAAAGACAAAGGACTTCATCACAGCGGTTGATGAGAAAAACATCATCCTGGTGAAGGAAGTAAAACAGAATGAAACCTATGAGGATCTGAATAAGACTGCTAAGGTAATTCTTGATATGTTGAATACAGAGGCTATGACGAAGGTACATGTTGCATTCGGTACAATCGTAAATGAAATTAAAGATGTTTCCAGATCTTATAAGGAAGCGAAGATGGCGCTGGATGTAGGCAAAATATTCTATAGCGGTAGAAATGTTGTAGCATATAACAACTTAGGAATCGGCCGCCTAATTTATCAATTGCCAATGCCGTTGTGTAAGATGTTTATCAAAGAAATTTTTGAAGGAAAAAATCCAGATGAATTTGATGAAGAAACTCTTACAACCATTAATAAGTTCTTTGAAAATAGCTTAAATGTATCAGAGACCTCAAGACAGCTGTATATTCATCGTAACACCTTAGTATACCGTTTGGATAAATTACAAAAGAGTACGAACCTTGATCTGAGAGTATTTGAAGATGCGATTACCTTCAAAATTGCACTCATGGTTGTGAAGTACATGAAGTATATGGAGCAGTTAGATTATTAAAAATAGAGGCTGTTGTGAAACATGAGTTGCAAGAGAATGTTTTGCAGCAGCCCAATTCTTACACCATAGAGTGCTCTTGGAAAGCCGCTGTAGGCCAAAGATTGGGATGGCATTTCGGGAGAACTCCATGACAGAAAGGTGGATCTGAAGACGTAAATGAAAAGAAATTTTTTTGCTGGATTGCTTACGGGACTTTGCGGAGCATTGATAATATTTACTTTGTTTGGCGCTGTACTTATTTATGTAGGTAATAAAGAAGGTCAGAACGGTAATAGCGCAACAGTCTCAGATGGTAATACGAAAGCGCAGGCGAGTGAAAACACAGAACAGATATCCTATACCAATATAGTGAAGAAATTGACTTTTCTTCAAGGTTTGGTAGATGAGTATTATTTGGAAGATGTAAAGGAAAATACCTTTGCAGATGGAATTTATAAGGGATTCATTTCGAGCTTAGAGGATCCATACTCTACTTATTATACGGAAGACGAGTATAAAGCCCTTATGGAAAGCTCCTCCGGTGTTTATTGCGGCATCGGTGCCACTGTTAGTCAGAATGCAGATACCGGGGTTATCACCATAGTGAAGCCCTTTGAAGGCAGTCCGGCGCATAAGGCTGGGATTTTGCCGGGAGACGTGATATATAAGGTTGATGGTAAAGAGGTTACCGGAGATGATTTGTCAGAAGTTGTAAGTGGTATGAAGGGCATTGAAGGCAGTAAAGTGGTGATTACGGTAATCCGTGAGGGAAAGAGTGATCCAATTGACTTTACAGTTAAGAGAGCACAGATTGAAGTGCCGACGGTAGAGTATAAGCTGCTGGATAACAAGATAGGTTATATTTCGATCCTTCAGTTCGATGAGGTTACAGTTGAGCAATTTAATGCGGCAGTTGATAGTCTTGAGGCGAAAGGAATGAAAGGTCTGATTGTTGATGTTCGTGATAATCCGGGAGGTTTATTAACGGCAGTTGTCAAAATCCTGGATCGTTTGGTGAAGCCGGGTCTTGTAGTATATACCGAAGATAAGTATGGTAATCGTGAGGAAGAAGTGGCGAAAGATAAAGATGCAGTTACGCTTCCTATGGCAGTTTTAATTAATGGAAATAGTGCCAGTGCATCTGAAATCTTTGCAGGAACTCTTCAAGATGATAAGGTGGCAACGATTGTTGGAACCACAAGCTTTGGCAAGGGTATTGTACAGAAGGTGATCCCATTGTCAGATGGCAGTGCGGTGAAGCTGACGATTTCCAAATACTACACACCAAGTGGACGTAATATTCATGGAGTGGGTATTACACCGGATGTTAAAGTTGAATTAGATAAAAAATTGCAGAATGAGCTTTCCATACCGATGGATAAGGATAATCAGCTTCAAAAGGCAATTTCAACAATTTCGAAAAAAATAAAATGACATGACACGGGCATGACACGGGCATGACACGGGCATGACACGGGCATGACACGGGCATGACACGGGGACGGGGTTATTGTCACACGGTAACGAGTGACAATAACCCCGTCCCCGTGTCAACTCTTATGTCCCCGTGTCAACTCTTATGTCCCCGTGTCAACTCTTATGTCCCCGTGTCAACTCTTATGTCCCCGTGTCAACTCTTGTCAATGAATTTTTTCAAGAAAATTTGAAATAACTATAATGATAATTGAAAAATATCCGATAAATAAATTAGAACATGTTGGAAACCTATGGGTTTTTGAATCATGACAGGAGAGTCAGCATACTGATTCTTAGAATTAAAAGGTGGTGAGCAGGATGCGTATCGATGCATTTAACAAAATTAGCGAGATTTATACAGCCAGTTCTGTAAAGGCTACAACAAAAGCTAAAGAAGCTAGCTTCAGTGATACACTAGAGATCTCCCAAATGGGAAAGGGATATCAAGTAGCGAAGCAGGCTGTTGCACGCACGCCGGACGTCAGAGAAGCAACAATTAACGACATTAAGCAGCGCATGGAAGCGGGAACCTATAATGTCAATATCCAAGATGTTGCTGAAAAACTAGTTGATCAATACTTGGAATAAAGAATGGTGAAATCAATTCATTTGCAAAAGCAGATGAATTGATGGAACGATTCACTATACACCTTAGAGCTGCCAAGTAGGGGCGTGGGAAACCTGAGTAGAGAGAGGGCTTATAGTGGCGAGTTTAATTGAAGAACTGATTGATGTTCTGGATCAGGAATATTTATTATATAAAGAATTGATTCCGATTGCAGAAATGAAGACCCAGATTATTGTTAAAAATGATTTGGATTCATTACAGGAGATTACAAATAAAGAACAAAACGCAATTGATCAAATCAGTATTTTAGAGCATAAAAGAGAAACGATTATGCTTAACATAAAGACAGTAATTAACAGAAAATCAAAGGAGTTTAGTCTAAAAGATTTAATCGGTTTATTAGACAAACAGCCTAAGGAGCAAAAAGCTCTATCTATCATACATGATAATCTAAAGGTTACGGTGAAAAGGCTAGTCACAATTAATAATCGTAACCAATCCTTAATTCAACAATCCCTCGAGATGATAGAATTCAATATGAATTTTATTCAGAGTACAAGGATGTCACCGGGGAATAATACTTACACAAAACGTGCGTCCAGATACGATGCACAGATGCGGGGAACAGGGATGTTCGATGCAAAACAGTAAAAAACCAATGAGGCAATTGGTTTTGGTAAGGTGGGTGAGTCCATGAGTTCGATGAGTAGTTTATATGTAGGTGTGTCCGGTCTGAATGTAAGTCAGGCGGCTTTAAATGTAACTTCACATAATTTGGCGAATGTAGATACCACCGGTTATGTGAGACAACAGGTGGTTCAAACTGACTTTCGCTATGTGAATTTGGGTGAATCCTATTTTTCAACCATGCAGCAAGGTTTGGGTGCAAATTTTGCTGAAGTGAAGCAGGTACGTGACATTTTTCTAGACAAAGCCTATCGTCAGGAACTTGGCCGACAGGCTTTTTATGATGCGCAGTATGATGGCGTTAGTGAGGTGGAAAGCCT
>JAQZBD010000173.1 GCA_029239235.1 Herbinix sp. | reverse complement strand
ATCTGGACTTGCCTTTAACTTGCTGTGATTATCAAGTACCCGGCTATCACGAGAGGCTCGATCTGCGCTATATGAATACATATGCAGATATCTATCCTAAGGCTTTTGATGCTTGTATCATCATATTTAATAATAAATCATCATTTATTACAAATCATTTATTACAAATCATTTATTACAAATCATTTAATTACAAATCATTATTACAAATCATTTAATTACAAATAATTTAATTACAAATAATTTAATTACAAAATATATTTAACTACAAAGTACATCAATTTATAACATAAGTAAGTAGAAAAGGAAGTATGAATAATACTTAAGATGAAAACATCTGGTATTATTCGTACTTCCTTATTTTATACTAGTTGAATTTTTATGTTATTTTAATTGCTTTGAATGATCATTTAGAATGACATTATTTTGAATAGATTATCCTATGTGAATTTATGCAAATTGCTGGATAGCCTGGTCAAGTTTATCACTTTCGAGCTGCCTTCCTATTAGACAGAGCTTTGATGTCTCTGAATTCATGTGTTCAGTGTTGACAGGTTTTATGATAAGTTCCTTTGGGACATAGTCAATGCTGTACATGCCTTTTTCCTTATCATAGCATAAACCTTTTACACGGTGAATTTCACCGAAGGTGCCTGTAGATATTTCTTCGATAAAGAAAGTGATCTGTTCTGTGCTCAATGGCTTTTCAGTTACAATCTCGTAGCTGTCGAAATCGTTTTTGTGGTTAATACGCATTGCAAGCTTATGTTCGATTTTTGATGTGTCCTGTGTGTAATCCACTAATTCCTTTAGTCGGTCAGTCGGTATATGATCCCATACTTCGTCTACCACCTGACAGGCTGGTTGTATTCTGTTGATTTCTGTCTTTACACGACTTAGTTCTTCGTCATTTATGAGATCTGTTTTGCTTAAGAAGATGACTTCGCTAGCTCTTATCTGATCTTCAAAAAAATCCTTAGAAATCAATGCACGAACATGATAATTTTTGGCATCTACGATTGTAATTATTTTGTCTAATTCAAAGGCATTACTGGAAGCTTCCTCCATAACCAGCCGCTTAACATCCGACAGCTTGGCAATTCCGGTTGGCTCAATGATGATGCGATCCGGCTGAAATTCTGAAATGATTTCACTGATTCCTTTTGCTAAATACATAGAACTGGAACAGCAGATGCAGCCTGCCTGAATTGACTTAACCTGAATACTCTCACGCTGAAAGGTTCCTTCATCGATATTAACCTTGCCAAATTCGTTTTCGAGAATGACAACGTTAGTATCGATGTATAAATCCTTTACCAGTTTTTTTATAAAGGTGGTTTTGCCAGCTCCTAAAAATCCCGATATGATATCTATTTTTGTTGCCATAGATTAAATGCCGTACTCAGATAAATTACACTTGGAAGGATCTACTTCTTTTCTCATTTCAGCAATGAAAGCTTCCTCATCCTCAGGAATGTCTTCAATCTGAGATTCCAGAATATCAAGCCAGTTAAGCTCTCTGTCTTCGATAACAAGTTCTTTTTTGTCAACTGCATTTTTAATGATTTCCAGAGTAAGCTTTGCAGTATTTAAAGTTCTAAGGAATGGATCCTGTGTCTTAACGATTTCTTTACCGATCTCAAAAGCTACATCAGGTCTTAATACATAAGCCTGAGGATCAAGGTAGCAATCGGATTCAACCAAAAGATCACGCATTAATAAGGAATGACCCTTCTGAGTTGCAGTGTTCATTAAACGGCAATCATAGATTAACTGCTCTGTGGATACTACCGGTGCAAAACCGCTTAACAGTTTAACCTGCTGTACGGATTCGTTGCTCCAAAGATCAGCAACAGCAGCGGAGATATTACCGATCGGGCTAAAGTGTGCACAAGCAGCGCTTTTACCTTCAGAAGAAATAGGTGTACCGGTAATTGCCTTCAGATAGATATTTTCATAAGCACAGTCCTTGCTTGGTCCAACAGCGCCGTTTTCTAGAGCTACTAAAGCTCTAACGGTAGTGATGGTTCTCATAACAGAAGCATAAACCTTAGGAATGAAGCCTTGCTCAGCAAGAACCATAGCTGTGTTTGCAAAACCGCAAGCGGAGTCACCACCGGAAATTACGCCATGTGCTTTTGCAATATCAGAAATATTGGTCCATAACCATTTCATATCTCTAGGTGCGAGGCAGCCTAAGGCAAAGATTGAAGTTCTAAGATCTGCATTTACGATTGCTTCGTCATTTACTTCCTTACCGCCGGTAGATTCGATGGAAAAGATATCAGCGCCGTCCTTGCCAGAACCTTCAAAGGTTTTAACCATTGCATCCCAATACTGACCGCTTCTCATGATAGGAGGGCGGTGCATCTCACGGATGTCGTTAGGAGTCATTCTGATAGCGCTCTTTAAGCCATATTTTACTTCATATTCAAACATGGTTTCGCGAAGCAGCTTATGAATCTCAATTCCCCATTCCGGATGCTCGGTCATATCCGGCAGGGTTTCGAATTCAACTACAAGACCGGGAGCATGTAATTCATGTGCCTTTTTACAAACACCGGTAATCATTTCTTTGTATATGCTTAATACCTCAGGCATAGTGTCTTTTGTGATATGCATAGGAGGTAATGTGAAGTTAACCTCTGGATAAATCTCTCCGCCGCCGATTACAAGTCCGCTTCTGGTAGTAACCGGATTTGGGCATGCACCGTAAAGCATTTCTTCCACTGAGTTATAGGCTAATTTTGTAAATTGCTTGCTCATTAATTATGCCCCCTTGTTGTATTTTTTTTCTAAGAATGCTTTTGCTGCTTCAGCAGCGTCTGCTGCGTTAGATGTATACTCATTTGCACCAACTGACTCTGCGAATGCCTTATTAACCGGAGCACCGCCAACCATGATATGATATTTATCTTTTACGCCAGCTTTTTCAAATTCATTAATTACATCGCCGATTGCAGGCATTGTTGTTGTTAAAAGAGCGGAGATACAAACGATATCTGCTCCAACCTCTTCTGCCTTCTCTACGAAAGCGAGATCAGGAACATCGATACCTAAGTCATATACAGTAGCTCCCATACCCTTCATCATCATTGCTACCAGGTTCTTACCGATATCATGTAAGTCACCCTTAACAGTTCCGATTACAATCTTACCGATCGGCTTAACACCGGTTGCAGTAAGAAGTGGTTCCAAAATGGAAAGACCTGCTGACATTGCTCTTGCAGCTACTAACATCTCAGGAACGTATATTTTATTCTGCTTAAAATTCTCACCAACGATTCCCATAGAATCGATCAGACCCTCATTCAGAATTTTTTCAATTGAAATACCTTCCTCAATTCCCTGATTAACTAATTCCCTCACCTGTTTTGCCTTACCTTTTTGTACGGCTAATGATAACTCTTCAAAATCCATAGTAAGCCTCCTCCTTAATATAAAAAAATGTTTTATAATATGTAACCACCACAATACTGTCCATTCAGATTCAAGATCTCTCTTTGTGGGTTGGGCATCTGAGTCCCAGACATGCCCTAAGCATAAACAGCACTTCTATGATTGTACTTTTTCTGTCACATGTTAGTCATGAACTAAAAGAACTGCTTATCTGCTTGATGAGATTAGTATATATTTTTTTGTCCAAGAAGTATTTCTTTTTGTAAACATTATTTATAAAATCTTTGTAATTTTAGTCCGAAAATTAGGAAAAATAGAGAGTGATACCATTATTTTAACAAGATCAGACTAAAAATATCAACAAAGTTTATAAAAATATTTATATTTTGGAGATTTTCGATCCATTTTAAAGGCATAACTGAGTAAAACCATTGCGAAATGTAAAAAATGCAATTTCACAAGGGGCTTGTCAAATTGATAAAAGATATTTATTATAATAAAATAAAAGTAAAAGTGTTTAAAATATATTTTAATTGTATCTATTATTTAGTAAATTTCTACGGAGAAGGGATATGGGGATGAAAGATTTTATTAAACTCAATGAATTTGATATTAAGATAAATCCTAAAACAGTATTCCAATTGATGGATTGCCATACGGATAGTCCAATCTATGAGGAGCTGTTGGAGGAGTATCAAAGGATGGAGCCGGAGGTGCTGGGATGCGTTCATCCGGTAGCCTATTTAAAATTCGGAACCTATACAAGGGAAAAGGAATCACAGGCGCTTTATGTGCTGACCAGTATCGGAGATGAGGTAAACGAATTATCCGAGAGATATTTCGAACAGGGTGATTACTTGCTTGGAATGCTGGTAAATTCCATGTCGGATGACTATATGTTTCAGCTAGAGGCAAAGGTGCATGAGAGAATTAAGGAAGAATGTACCTTGCGAGGACTAGGAATTGCGGAGAAATTAGAGGCACCTGTTCATATTCCTATGAAAGAGCAAGAGAGGATACTGGAGGAAATTAAAGCGGTTGAAGCTATTTCTATTGGATTGACCCAGGGATATATGTTTACTACGGTTAAAACTTTGGGTCATATTCTTATACTGGATGAGGGCGGATCAGTAAGTCATGACGGGCATAACTGCGATGAGTGTGACCGGACTGACTGTAAATTAAGAAAAGGTAAGATCATCACAGTGACTGTTCTGGGAAGGGGATCTGCAATCCAGCTAGCCTATGATGGAACAGTTGATCTGCTGAAGGCCTTGCTTGCCCAGGGGATCTATGTTAGTGCTGCCTGCGGCGGCAAGGGAACCTGTGGAAAGTGTAAGATTAGGGTAGTGGCAGGGGAACTGGAAATCACTAGTTCTGATAGAGCAAAGTTCAGTGAAAAGGAGTTAGAGCAGGGGTATCGTCTGGCTTGTAAGGCATATCCGAGATCAGCTTGCACCCTTCGAATTGTCAGCGGAGATGAAGCGGATTTTGAGGTGGTATCTGAAATAGTGCAGGGTGTTCAGGGCATCAATGCGGTTAGCGAAGCGGGGGAGATATCCGATCAAACACAGAAGGAATATGCTTTTGCCATTGATATCGGAACAACTACAGTCGCCATTAGTCTGGTGAATTTAGTAACAAAACAAATAGAGAAAACTTATACTACCATCAATAAGCAAAGAGCTTATGGAGCAGACGTCATTTCCAGAATGAAGGCTTCTATGGAAGGAAGGAAGGACGAACTCCGACAAAGCATCAGGAAGGATCTTTTGGGAGGTATTAAGAGCCTAATCGAAGAGTACCAGTTGGACAAGGACTGTATTCATAAAATTATTATTGCCGGCAATACAACCATGGGTCATCTGCTATTAGGATATTCCTGCGAGACCTTGGGAGTCTATCCATTTACTCCGGTGAATATTGATCGAATAGAAGTGACCTTTTCTGAGGTATTTGCTGAGGATTATCTTACTGCACAGGTGATCATTCTGCCGGGTATTTCAACCTTTGTTGGAGGAGATATCGTTGCCGGGCTGTTATCCTGTGGGTTCGTGAAAAAGGAGAAGCCCTGTCTTTTAATCGATCTTGGAACGAATGGAGAGATGGCAATTGGAAATAAAGATAAGATTCTGGTTGCTTCTACTGCGGCAGGACCAGCCTTTGAAGGAGGAAATATTTCCTGTGGAGTCGGAAGCATCGCCGGTGCAATTTGCAATGTGCGTATTGAGGAAGGTGCTAGTTTTCATACCATTGGAGATAAACCGCCCATTGGAATCTGCGGCACAGGCGTCATTGAGCTGGCAAGTGAGTTGTTAAAGGCTGAGCTGATCGACGATACGGGGCTCCTTTGTGAAGAATATTTTGATACAGGATATATTCTGGCAAAGGACGATCAGGGTAATGATATTACCTTCACCCAGAGAGATATCCGAGAACTTCAGATGGCAAAATCAGCGATCCGGGCAGGAGCAGAGACCTTGATGCTACGATATGGTGTAGGATATGATGAAATTGATCAGGTATATCTTGCCGGTGGCTTTGGCTATAAGGTAAACCTGGAGAAAGCAATTCATATCGGCTTATTACCGGAAGAGTTGGATGGAAAAATCGCTGCTATTGGAAATAGTTCACTTAGTGGTGCAATACATTATCTGGTGGAGGAAGAAGCTCCAAGATGGACGGAGCATATCAAGACAGTGTCCAGTGAAGTACACTTGTCGAATGATCCGGATTTTAATGATTTGTATATTGAGTATATGGCATTCGTGGAAGAAGAATAGGCAGTTGATGCTGGCTGTGAAGTTCTTATCACAGATAAAAAGTTATTGAATACCTTGAGAACGCAAATAAATGTGTTAAGTCCTATTGATTTCGTAATTTTGGCACCTAGCGATGGAACGCTATAATTAAATACATTAAACCTGTATAATAAAACACGATCGAAGAATAATTCAATCGTGTTTTATTTTTGTATTTTATAATTCAGTTTTCCAGCTACTTTATTACTGATGGGTGCTAATTACTAGAAAATATCTTTAATACAGCGAGGTTCCATGATCTACATAGAGAATCTGCCCCGTAATTGCCTTTGAAGCATCGCTTGCGAAGAATAGGATGGCTTCTGCTTGATCCTGCGCCTGTGCCTCCGGTAAGGTAACATCGATATGCTTTGCGCAGGCAGCAGCAAAGTCTTGGTGGAAGGTCTTGAAATTTTCCGGTGCATTCAGCTCCGTTGGAGTCGGGCCTGGTGCCACCGCATTGCATCTGATCTCGGTAGGAGAATATAGTAAGGCTATGTTCTTGGTCATACTATTAACCGCTGCCTTCGCGGCACTGTAGGAGATACCTGCGATTCCCTGGCTGCCGATAGAAGATACATTGACAATGGAACCCTTACCGGCTTTCTCCATATGTTCTAAGGCATACTTGGACATGTAGTAAACGGAGAATTGATCGATTCGGCAGACCGTCTCATACCACTCTTCGGAGCATTCATTGATGGGTATATGCTTGTCTGCAATACCTGCATTGTTTACAAGAACATCAATTTTTCCGTATTTTTTAATTGTCTCATCAACAATTTTCCTACAATCCTCCATCTTTGCAACATCTGCTTCAACAGCTAGAGCTTCACCTCCACTTGCTGTAATTTCATCCACAGTCTTCTGGTTATTCTCAGCCCTTCTGGATGCAATGACAACCTTGGCTCCTTCCTTGCAGAATAGTTCTGCGGTAGCACGTCCAATACCGGCATTTCCCCCGGTAATAATAGCGATTTTTCCCTCGAGTCTACCCATAATAAATCCTACCTCCTAAGTTTTACTTCCCAAATAAATTCTCTGTTATCAATCCTATTATAAATAAGACAACTTGGATTGTATAATGCGAAATCTGTATGGGACAATGCATGAATTCTTCTTTGAAAAACAGTTGGATATGTGTATGATTAGGGATAGTGACAAGGGGACGGGGGGAATGACACAGGGCATGGGAAGTGAGAAAGGGAATCAACACAAGGGCATCACAAGGGGACGGGGAAGAAGATGACAAGGGGACGAAGATGACAAGGGGACGGGGGAAATGACACATGGCAAGGGGACGTGAGAAAAGCAATGTATGAAAAGGGGAGGGAAGAAATGAATATGAAATACGAGCATATGGTAGGGTTGTATGAGGCTATCTGTCTTGCATATAAAAAGAAATATGGGATATTAATGTCTTGGTTGGAGGAGAATTATTTTCAGAACAGTATTTTTCCAGGTGAATATTATCTGTATGTTGATGATTTCATCTACCGAATGGATGTCACCGAATTGACCTATGGAGCGGTTTTTGATCTAGCCTACAGGGCGTTGGTAAAGGAGGATTACCGCCAATTACTATTAGGGATCAAGATTATATATGCAAAATTAAAGGGAAATCAGCGCTACACCTATTATGATCGGGAGCAGATGCTGGAGCTGGCAAATGAGTTAGAGGAGCATTATGAGATAGAGGAATATAACGAGATAAAAGAACATTATGAGATAGAAGATCACTATGAACTTAAGGAATATCCCGGGCTTGAAGCCTTGCATGCTGATGAGGTAAAAACACCTATGCTGCTACTGGATCGATGCAACACCTATCTGCCCATCGGCTTTGAGGGAATGGAGCTGAAGGAGTATCGCTCAGGCTCCACCAGATCCTTCTATGATAGTTATCCTAACGTGACGGATAAGCTCTTGGAAAAGGAATACCATTCCGCTATCGAACAGGGGATTATCTATCATCACATAATTGAGATTGATCATTATATCAATGGTAAGAATAAGTTCATTACCAAGTCTCAGTGGATTCACCTTGCTAAGCTTCTTTCCGCACACTATGCTACTACCTTAAAAATTGCCTTGGAAAAGATAATGAGATTACAGTATCAACGAACCACGCAAGAACTCTCAAATGTCATGAATTATTTGATCAATGTCTATTTATTAGAGAGTGGCAATCAGTTCCTGGATTATATTCAGGAATTGGTTAAGGTAATGAATCGGAATGATGCGAAAGAGGAATTTATATTTATCAAAAATTGGATAATGAAACAAAAAGCCGGATGAGCTATTCACTTAAGATACTGGGTGAGGTTCATCCGGTTTACTATTCATGACAATTGAATCAGAATGCGATTTCCTATTGTTCTATCGGTGAAATTCATGTCCGATAGCGGAGGCTAGCAGGGACTCACTTCTGGTAATGAAGCACTCCACATCCTCCGGCTTCAGAGCCTGCTGGCTCATTAGAGCTAAATCAAAAAGCTGATTTGTAACAATACTGATTGTTGTTTCATCCGAGGCCTCTAATAGATAGTGAATAATAGGATTGTTCAAATTGATTAGCAGGGTACTATGTGCCTGCATTTCTCTAAGGGAAACATCCATTGGATTAAGGAAGCCGTATATCTCAAGCATATCCGCCATTCTTCTGGCTTTCTCATCGTTAATAATTAA
>JAQZBD010000172.1 GCA_029239235.1 Herbinix sp. | reverse complement strand
CTTCCCAAGTGAGTCCATAAAAAAGTCAAATATATTCTCTGAAGCAATGATACCAAGCTTCTCATCACGCTCGGTTTCAAAATAATAGATAATCTCATCAATTATCTTTTTCTTCTCTTCGCTAGAAAGAGCTATATTTAAGGAATTCGGTCTTTTATCCATAATTCTACCTCCATCTATGTACTATCTCTTCAATAAGGTAGGATGAAATTAATAAAGCAACAGATGCTTTCAATTAAGCATTCCTTTACATGAAACATTCATTTACATTAAGCATTACATTACTTATCCATCCATAGTTTTATACAATAAATCAACTAGCTCTATATTATAAAAAAATCATATTTTTGTAAAGGACAATGTGAGTTTTACTTTGGATAATGATAATTTGCTCAATACACAACATAAAGAATCGTTATTGTACGGAAACACAGGAGAGTTCCCGAAATCAGGTACCATATCTTATTTGGAATTAATGTACTTCAAAGCTAGAAGAGCACTGACAGAACCATTTCTAGCACTGATGTTCACTACAAGGTAAAATCTAATATCCTTGTAGTGAACAGTCATCGCTTTCTTCAATATCTATAGCAGGGTGGAGGGGATAAGAGGGAGGTGCCTTGGGAAAATATTTGACAAAATCGCAATTGTACTTAGCATAGAAGCGATAAAAATAAAAATGAGCAAAAACAAAAGGGAAGTCCGCCATGGAAGGCGGACTTAGGTGCTTGGGACAGGACGTCCATAAGCACCGACCTGCAAGTTTTCAATAAATAATATCCCATTTTTTATTTTTATGGTTTCTATGCTTAGTACAATCGATTGAAGTCATCCTTTTTCCCAAAGCACCTCCCTCTTATCCCCTTCACCCTGTCAACGAACTAAATTTTATATTTCCTATGCTGATTTCTCAAACTGTGAATTGTAAAGGTTAGCATAGAAACCGCCTTTCGCCAACAATTCCTCATGATTCCCTTGTTCAACGATATCACCTTCATTCATAACCAAGATCAAATCTGCATCACGAATTGTAGATAATCGGTGAGCGATAATAAAGCTGGTTCTTCCCTTCATTAAGCTGTCCATTGCACGTTGAATTAAGATTTCGGTTCTGGTATCAACGGAGCTGGTGGCTTCATCGAGGATTAGTATCTTTGGATCAGCTAATATGGCACGGGCGATTGTTAATAACTGCTTCTGACCTTGGGATACGTTGCTGGCTTCTTCGTTCAAGACCATATTATAACCATCGGGTAAGGTGGAGATGAAGTGATGAACATGAGCCGCTTTTGCAGCTTTTATTACTTCATCATCGGTAGCACCCAATTTACTGTATCGGATATTATCCATGATGGTACCATTGAATAACCAGGTATCCTGAAGAACCATACCAAATAACTTACGTAGATCGCTTCGATTGAAATCCTGTATATTATGACCATCGATTAAGATTTCTCCACTGTTAATATCATAGAAACGCATTAACAGCTTCACCATAGTAGTTTTACCTGCTCCGGTTGGTCCAACGATAGCAATCTTCTGACCCTTATATACTTTAGCACTAAAATCATTGATAATTATTTTGTCCGGATTATATCCAAAATGGACATCCTTAAATTCTACCGATCCTTGTAATCCCTCAATGGATACAGGATTTTCAACAGTCTGCACTTCCTCCTCAACGGCTAAGAACTCAAATACTCTTTCGGCAGCCGCAGCGGTGGATTGGAACATATTTGCAACCTGCATTAGCTGTGCAATTGGTTGTGTGAAGTTACGGATATATTGGAAGAAGGATTGAATCTGTCCAACTTTGATTTTACCTTTAATCGTTAAATATCCACCTAGAATAGCAACACCAACATAACCGATGTTACCGATAAATTGCATAACAGGCATCATTAAGCCGGATAAAAATTGTGATTTCCAGGCCGACTCATATAATTTTTCGTTCTTCTCGTTGAATTCAATAATGGAGGACTCTTCTTTATTAAATACCTTTACGATATTGTGACCACCGTAGGCTTCTTCTACCTGACCATTTACATGACCAAGGTATTCCTGCTGTTGCTTGAAGTATTTCTGTGATTTCTTCATTACTTTGCCAACAACAATACCGGATAAAGGTAGGATCAGTAACGCAAGTAAAGTCATGGATACACTAATACGAAGCATCATAATCAGTACACCAATGATGGTGACAACGGAGGTGATTAACTGTGTTAAGCTCTGGTTTAAGCTTTGGCTCAAGGTATCAACATCGTTGGTAACCCTTGATAAAATCTCTCCGTGAGAAGTAGTATCAAAGTAATTCATGGGCATACGGTGGATTTTCTCAGAGATATCTTTACGGAATTGATAAGTCACCTTCTGTGAAATGTCCGTCATAAAATAACCCTGTATAAAGGAAAATACAGCACTTGCTGCGTACAAACCAATCAAAAGAGCAAAGATCTTTACGAGTGCATCGAAATCGATTCCGGCACCTCCACCGATTTTGCTGATAATTCCTTCCGATATTTCTGTCGTAGCATCACCCATAATAGTAGGGCCAATGATGGAAAAGATCGTACTTCCAATGGCAAATAATAACACTAAGATAAATCCAATTCGATATTTGGATAAGCTGGAACTCAGCTTTTTCATCGTACCTTTGAAATCTTTTGCTTTTTCACCTGGCATCATACCGGGAGGACCTCCTGGACCCATCATTCGTTTACCGGGCTTTATAGGCTTTTCTTGTTTCATTTCTTCCTTACTCATGTTCCAACTCCTCCTTTGATAATTGGGAAGATGCGATTTGCTGATATACTTCACAATTCTTTAAAAGTTCTTTATGCGTTCCCTTCCCAACAATACGGCCGTCATCCAATACCAGGATTTGTTCAGCGCTCATAATCGTACTAATTCTTTGTGCTACAATAAGAATGGTGCTGTTTGATATTTCCTCTTTAATTGTTTTACGAAGAGTAGCATCTGTTTTATAATCTAACGCGGAAAAACTGTCATCAAATACATATACTTCAGGGTTACGTGCAATTGCTCTTGCAATGGATAAGCGCTGCTTTTGACCACCGGATACATTGGTTCCGCCTTGAGCGATGGGGGTTTGATAACCCTCGGGCTTACTATCAATGAATTCTTCTGCCTGAGCAATTCGAGCAGCACGTTTCATTTCCTCTTCCGGAGCGGACGCATTTCCAAAGTTTATATTGGATTCTATGGTACCGGTAAATAGTACGCCTTTTTGAGGAATAAAACCAAGTTTCTCTCTTAATGCATGTTGTTTTACTTTTGTAATATCTACACCGTCAAGGAATATGCTTCCGGCAGTTGCATCATAAAATCTGGGTATTAGATTAATCAAGGTTGATTTTCCGCTACCGGTGCTACCGATGATAGCGGTAGTTTCACCAGGTTTTGCTGTAAAATTGATATTGGATAAAACATCTTCCTCTGCATTGGGATAACGGAAGGATACATTGCGAAATTCCAGTACTCCACTTAAGTTTGGATTAAAAGTTTCATTTGTTGTGATATCTTTAATGGAAACATCGGTGGATAATATTTCATCAATACGCTTTGCAGCAACAGTAGCTCGTGGCAACATAACGGATACCATAGTGAGCATTAGGAAGGACATAATAATCTGCATGGTATACTGAATGAAAGCAATCATATCACCAATCTGCATGTTGCCATCATTGATGTTATGTGCACCTACCCACAGAATTAATATAGAAATTAAATTCATAATTAACATGAGGATTGGCATCATAAAGGTCATGACACGGTTTACGAAAAGACTGTTCTTCGTGATATCAACATTTGCTTTGTCAAAGCGTTTTTGCTCATAATCTACCGTACTAAAGGCACGGATTACCGGAAGGCCGGTAATGATTTCTCTCATAACAAGATTGAGGCGATCCACTAATTTTTGCATTATTTTAAATTTCGGCATTGCTACCGCAAATAAAAATGCAATTACAACAAATATAGTGCCTACACCGACAACTAAGATCCAACTCATCGAATTATTTGTATTCAAAACTTTGATAATACCACCAAGTGCGAGGATAGGAGCATAGATAACGATACGGATTAGCATAACGAGCAACATCTGAACCTGTTGGATATCATTGGTGCTTCGTGTTATCAGGGATGCGGTTGAAAACTGATCCATCTCCTTATTTGAAAAGGACAATACCTTTTGAAATACATTACTTCTTAAATCTCGACCCATTTTTGCTGCAATTCTGGAAGCTAATAGAGAAACTAAGATAGAAGCAATCATTGCCGCAAGAGCAAGCCCAAGCATTTTTGCGCCAATTAGTAAAATATAATTTACCTGTCTCTGGTTTACATCTACTCCAATTGCCTTATACTCTGTCTTTACATAACTAATCGCAGACTGCTTAAGTATCATTTCGGGCATTTTGGAAACCTGATCTCTCATACCGGTTACCATAGCGGTTATGCCTTCTGTCGGTAGAGCAGTCAGAATATCAAAGATATCTGCATTCTCTTGAACCATTGCTGGTGGGATATTGGCAAGAATTCCTTCTCTCATTTGAACAGAGGATTCGCTATCACCTTCAAGGCCTAAGACCAGCATCATCGGTATAGATAGAGCATCCGATAAAGTTTCCTCTTCCTCATTATCCCAAATAAATACTTCCTCCGAACTTGCCAAAGGGTATTTTTTAAGTAAGTTAGACCATTGTGTTTCACTATAGTCGTTCGATTGAAGTAGTGAATAGTGTGGGAGAACAATAGTTTTCTCCGACTCTGTCATGAACAGTGTAATTTTATCCAACTCCGATTTACGGATTACCTCAGGTACGGCACTATCAATACCTCCTTGTGTGATTCCGATGTTTACGATATCGGAGGTATAAGTAGGTAGCGATAAATCACAGGCTGCCTGTAATATTAAAAGGATTGTAACAAAGAGGATAGCTACAACCGATTTCTTTAGAAATTTCATTAGCTTAAACATAAAGGATTCCTTTCTTGTGATTAATAAAGCGTAGTAAGTATATTACAAGATTGCTTGTTAATATACGAGCGGAGAGCAAAATCATGAATACTTGCATTCATGATATAATAATGTAATTCTTATGTTGGAATAACTAATTCTTATACTTCGGAAGGTTATTACGCATTTTTTCTGCCAATTTGACAAAAGTAGTAAGCTCTTCTTCACTAAATCCTTCAAATAATTGCTCCACGATAGTAACCATAAACCTCTCACTATCTTCCGCTAGCTGACGACCCTCCGGTGTGAGATAGATTCTCATGATACGTTTGTCAACCGTGTCTGGGACACGATAGACATATTTTTTTTCTTCAAGTTTGTTCAACATTCCGGTAATCGTAGCGGGCTTAACAAAATTTTTCTCGGATAAGTCTTTCTGAGGAATTCCTTCATTTGCTAAAATTAAAGATAATAATCTTGGTTGGCCTGGATATAAGTGCGCAGTTGTTATCTTATGATAGGACCTTTGATGAATGGACTTAAATACTTCTGAGATAGCATCAAGCAGCTGTTTTACTTCGGCTCTCATTGTTAATTGCATCTCCTCCTAATTGTTTCTTTTTTAAGGTTTGGGTAGTTGCGAAACGATATCGCTTCTATAATTGTGTGCACAGTAAATAATTGATCAGAATAATTACTTAGGTGCCTAACTATTTCGTATTATAGCACAACGTATTTTCAAGTCAATACAATTTATATATTAAATTTTCGTTATATTTTTTATACTTTTTTAAGAAAATAGCCAAGTTCTTTTGTTTTAAATGAATCAGTTCGGTAAAACAAGTAATTGAGAACGATTAATACAATCAGTGAATAGACATAATAAACAAATTGGAGCAAAACGAAGGGCAGAAAGAATAGTTAAAATTTGTGGTATCAGTTCATTCATCGCGCAAGTAATACCGCTATTATAATCAGAAAGAGAAATAATAAAAATTGAGGATAGTAAGAACGTAATGCCTGAATGATCAGGAGTAACGTTCTTATTATCCCCAATATAAAAACTAAATCAGGTAATTTATACCGTTTTTTGGATAACGTCTTGTAAAACACAGTTCTCATGAAATGTTTTTTTGGGCACGAGGAAGTAATTATTAGAATTATTAACTTAGATTATGAATAAGATGCCACCTATTTTTAGTTCACTATCTAAATTCTGAATTATGACGCCCAAACAATATTTTCGTGTGTTATTATGTGAAGCTAACCTGTAATGAAGGATACTGATCTAAATATTAGCTCAATACATCAAGGAGTACCCCAAGCAACTTATCATTTAAGGCTGGTGTCATAAAGCAAAAGCGAATAAATTTATTATTAAGGAAGGGGAAAGTGGAGCAATCTCTTATCATCAGGCCGTTTCGTATCGCTGCTTCGAACAAATCCATTGAAGTGACTTCCTCCTTCAATATCTTAACAAGAATGAAATTCGCAGTCGGTGTAAAATACTGAACATTCTTACACTGATCCAATGCTTTGCAGATTCGCTCGCGTTCCTTCGCTATCAAAGCGCGGGTTTCTTTTATATACTCCTCGTCCATAAACATAATTTCTCCGGCGATTGCCGCTAAGCTGTTGATGGTCCAAGGGTTTTTTCTCTGATTCATTTCCTTCAACAAATCAACATTTCCGCAAATTGCATATCCAAGTCGCAACCCGGGTGCTGCAAAAAACTTCGAGATACCTCTTAAAATGATAATGTTGTTATAATAACCGGTAAGTGGTGCGGAGGTGATCTTTAAGATATCGTCTGCAAATTCAACATAAGTCTCATCTACCATCACAAAGATGCCTTTCTGCTTGCAGATATCCAGTATCTTACGCATATCGTTTCTTGTTATTGCGGTTGAGGTAGGGTTGTTCGGATTACAGATTACGAGAAGATCCACATCGGTAGTAAGTTCTTCCTCCAGCTTCGATAGATCAAGTGCAAAGTTATTCTCTTCCTCCAGACGGTAATAGAGAGTGCTACCTCCACCTAAAGAAACCTCACGCTCATATTCCGAATAGGTCGGACCGATAATTAATGCCTTTTTTGGTTTCTTGATTTGAATAAATAATGATATTAACTCAGTGGAGCCGTTACCCACAATAATATTTTCAATGTCGGCATGTACATACTCCCCGATTTTCTTTCGTAGGGAAGTATATTCACGGTCCGGATAACTCATAATTGCGTCAATTCGTTCGGACAGGGTAGTTTTTAATTTGGGTGATATTCCAAGAGGATTGACATTAGCAGAGAAACTTACAATATCCTCCTTCTTAATTCCATAAACCTTTTCTATTGTTTCTAAATCACTTCCATGAAAATGATCCGAATGTTTTATCATATGACTCCTTCCTGACAACGAATACGGTTGTCCCTGTACTTATTATAAATAGTATTTCTGTCAATACCGCTGATAATGGCGCTGTAGAAGGGATATTATACAGAAATGGCGATTTATGATATATACTAGATTTTTTTCACTTATTGAATTATAATTATATAAATATTATAAATATTATATCTTATTTCAAATAAATTGCAAGATTTGTAGCGGGGTGATGAATTGAAGGATAAAATTGAGCGTTTTTCAAAAGGGATTTTTGAATATGAGCTACCTTTTATTTGCCTATCCGAGGAGGAAATAAGGATAACAGTAGAAGCTGGTAAAACCTATGAGAGTAGTTTTACGATTAGTAACAGTAAGTTAAGACCCATGAGTGGAGTCATTTACACTTCAAATCGATGCATGCTGATAGAAAACGACTCCTTCGAAGGAACAGAAAATGCAATTATCTATCGATTTAACGCGGCTTTTTTAAAGGCAGGAGAAGAGTTTCATGGAGAGATAAGTGTGATTAGTGATTGCGGTGAAAAAATACTTCCTTTTCATATTCAGATCGAAGTACCCCATTTTATGACTTCTTTAGGCAAAATCAAGGATTTATTTCAATTTACAAATCTTGCAAGAATGGACTGGTCGGAAGCAAAGAAGGTATTCCGATCTGCGGACTTTGAGCGAATCTTATTAAGCAATGAAGAAAGATATAAATTCTTATATCGCAATTTAATCAAAAGTATATCAACCAGCCAAGCGCTCGAGGAATTTTTGATTGCGATTCATAAAAAGGCAATGATACAGCTAAAAATAGATAAGACGCAGGTGGAGTATCAAGTGCCGGAAGAGGGCATCTCAGATAAACTAATCTTAACAAAGGATCATTGGGGTTATGCAGAGATTAGAGTCAGTACGGATGCACCATTTATTCAACTAGAGCAGAAGTTCTTATGGGCGGATTATTTTATCGGTAATGCTCATCAAATTTCTTACGCGATTGACCCCAAACATCTCAAGCCAGGGAATAACTTCGGTCACATTTGGATTAGGACGGCTTATCAAACGCTTACCGTTGATATTCTCTGCAAGGATAAGAAATCTTGGGCAAAGAAAACCTCCAATAAAAGAGAA
>JAQZBD010000171.1 GCA_029239235.1 Herbinix sp. | reverse complement strand
AATTATACTTTTTATTCAAATCTGTGAGTACTATTTCTATAAGTATGACTATTTTTCTAAAATCTATAAAAGGTCTTTAATAGCGCAAAAAATCCGTTTAAATGATTAACCCCCTTTTTACACCGTGATATGAAAAGACATTTAAAGGTGTCTTTCTTTTGCTATGTAAAAAAGGAGTAAAAATGAAAAATAGAATATATAGACGCCTCAAGCAATTTTTTATTATGCTTTCTATTTGCACGACATTATTATCGGGACCTGTTGCAGGTAACGAAGTAAGAAAAATGTTAAAGTCCATGGATGAAAGAAATGCAATAATGAGAGAAATAAATGGAGCTGAGAACGAAGAGAATAGTGGTGATAAACTCAAGCGAAAAAGTACTCCATATAAATAGATATAAATGTTATTTTTCTTAAGTATTGGCACAGGGTTTAATCATAAAAAATATGTGTACAATTATGTGCACATAAATCAGAAGTGGATGGAACCCCTTTCTTTTCAGTATTTGTGAGGTGGGATTTTGGTTCGATTCCCGTATCGCGCTTAATAAATATCGTCAGAAGTCCTTTATTTATAAGGCTTCTGGCGATTTTTCGTTTTAGTCGATTTGAGTACGCTTGAGTACGTTGATTCCATTCATACCCGAAAGCGATTCTATTACTATCTGTTTGGTCTTTTCTTTCCCTTGGTTGTTCAGAATGTAACCGCGTGTCTTGGCAATATCATTGTGTCCTTGGAACCATCGTATCATCTCAATCGGAACTCCATTTCTATCCATCTCTGATGCAACGGTTCTCCGAATATCATGAGCTGATTTTACTTCAATTCCAGCACGAGTGCATTGAGTTCGTATGCAATTATCAATCTCACGAATTGTCGTTCTTCCTTCTTCATCACAGAAGATAAGGTCATCGTCACAATAACCAACTTCTTCATTGATTTGCTTCACTATTCGAAAAAGGTTGATTTCGTAATCACTTAAAGGAAGATAACGGTCACCAGCAGGACTTTTCTTCTTCGTATACTCTACGACGACTACCTCAAGTATGCCATTCTCATTTGCATACCACTTCCCATCCGGTGGATATTCCTCCCACGTCTTCTTTTGATATTCCCCCTTAATCTGTATTAAGGCTGTATTAAGTCACATTGAGTTTGAATTAAAATTTAAATTTAATATATATAACTATTGTTTTAAAAATTTAAAGTGACACTTTAATTCTGTGTTGACTTAGTTGTATTTGATATGGTATTGTAACATTATAAAAACATTATAAAATAATAACATTTATGGAGGTTAGTTTTATGAAGAGTCGAACGCGAGAAGATTTACAGAAGAGAATAAAAGGTGATTGTATATGTACTATTTTGGTAACCATCGGAATTGGAATAGTGTTCTTGCTTTATATGGTTAATTTTATAACTGCACTTACAGTCACTGAGGTAAATAATGAGTCACCAGCAGTTATCATGGGAAATCTTGTTAGATTAATTTTAATTCTTACTGTATTTATTATTTTAAGTATATTTATGAATGACCTAAGAAAAAAAGGTTATCCATTTACATTTAAAAACATTATTCGATTACGTGTAATAGCCGTAGTTACTATGATAAGCGCAGTGCTTCCTGAACTTGTGATGTCATTTGCTGGATTTTTTGATGATACAGCTATTTTTACGCTTACTTTTACTCTTGCAAACGCAGTATTACTTTTGCTTGGAGTTGTATTCGGCATCGTTTCAGAAGTATTTAAGTACGGATACGAGCTTCAAACAGAAATGGATTCTATTGCTTAGAAAAGGGGAGAAAATCATGGCGATTATAATTAGATTAGATAGGATAATGGCTGATAGAAAAATATCACTTAATGAGCTAGCAAAGTCTGTTGATATGACAAATGTTAACCTGTCCAACTTGAAAACCGGGAAAATGAAGGGCATAAGGTTTGAGACTTTAAATGCTATATGTTCTGCTTTAAAATGTCAACCAGGGGATATTTTTGAATATATCGAAGATAATGATTCTATAGTAGAGTAATATATTGAGTACCCACTTGAGTACGTTAACATTGGATGTGCTGGAAAGTCCCTTTCTATCAGTATTTTTGCGAGGGGATAGAATTCGAATCCCGTCTCGCGCTTACGAAATCCCTTGATTTTCAAGGGATTTTTTGTTGCGCTGATATGTGCGACTTCCTTTTCAAGATGTTCTACTATCTGGACTCCAGCACTTTTAAAGTTCTCCCCATCAAAGATATGTACTTTTTCTTCCATCCTTTGAATGGCTATTTTCCCATACTCGATATCAGAAATTTGTTTATTTTTATCAATATGGTATTATGATTTTGTAACGAAGATTATTTATATAATACATGGGGGTAATGACCTTGAAAAAATTATCTATAGATTATTTTATAAGATTGAGAAAACTGGTTTATCGCAATGCAAGACCGCTTGACTTTACCAAGTGGAAATATCTTTTTGAGAACGGGAGCTGTGAGGATTTCCTTTCGGTTCTGTCCGGCTATCAAAATGAGGATGGCGGTTTTGGATACAACATTGAGTGTAATAACTGGAACCCTAATTCTTCCCCCTATACGGTATGCATAGCATTAGATTATTTGGACACGACAAGCAATTATGTTAGCAGTACAAAAGATACGATTATAATGGGTATCATCAAATACCTTGCTTCCGGTATATACTTGTTGGAAAACGGCTGGGTGGGAATGCAAGGAATCCCCAGCAACAATGATTTCGCACATTTGCCATGGTTTCATTTCGACCCAAAGAAAGCCACGGAAGCTGATATTGGAGTAACCAAGCGTCTTTCAGACTTTATACTCAAATATGCAGACGAAAGCAGTGATATCTACCACAAGGCAGTGGTTTTAAAAGACAAGTATAAGTTGAGTGGGCAAATTTTACTTAATGGAGTCCCGGATTATGACCCTGTATCTTTGGAAATGAAATCGTTTGACCCTGCAACATGGCCCTTTTGGTTGCCGTTACCTCTGTACTTTGTTAGATCGCCAAAAAGCAAGCATTATCCAGAACTTAAACATGTCGTGGATATAAATCTGGATTCGATTATTAATGCACTGCAAAATACAAATGAGATTCAATTAGCACCAGAGGAAGAATTAAACGCATTTGAACAAAACAACCCGCACCCAGATGGCAAACGATGGTGTGTCGCTGAGCAAGCAATCGGAAATTATTATTGGGGTACTCATAATATTACATCCAATTTGGATATATTGAGGAAGTTTGATAGATTGGATTTTCATCTACCTATTCGCACAAAATGAGCATAATACGAAGCTTACGATATCCCATGTTCCCATATAGACACTGAGTTCTGATAAAGGCGTACCTGCTGCGTACAACCGACTGGCAAAGGTTCTTCGGATGAAGTGACTGTGGAAGGTCCTACTTTCCTAGCTTTGTGGAAGCGGGTTATTTCGAATCCAGCGCGAAGAGGACATCGAGTAACCGTTATCATATCAGCTTAGAGATGGATGAATATACTTTTTGTAATGTGTAGAAGACACACTTTAATTGCACCGATTGACTTCCATTATTTAGTGATTTATAATTAATTAATATTATGAATTTTGCTTGATTTCTTCGCTTTTACATAAAGAAGCAGAAAAATATATAATGTACGAGGTGTCAACATGAAAAGAAACCAAATAATATTTTCTTTTGTTGCTATCTTAATTCTATGTATGATTGGGGTATATTTGAGTGTCTACAAACCATTTAATGTTTTTTCTGAAATTACAAGAAATCAAAAAGGCTTTGAACAACAAATTGTAGCAATAGATGATACCTCGGAGCCTGAATTAAACACAGCCTCAAGTGTCACTTCGCAAACAGAAAGAATAGAAACTTTGGATGATGCCGTGAAATGGTATCTAAATGAAAAAGAAGCCCACAAATACCTGGAGGGTCAACATTTTGTTGCATCATATAGAATTTTAGATACACAAGAATCATCTGAAAGCATAACCATATACACACATATTCTTTGTGAATGGATATCTTTAAACGGAGAGTCTGTTTCCGGCGGAGCAGGACTGATTTCAATAACTTTTAATACGGATGATAATGTATATGAGTATGAAAAATCCACGTCCTATAATGCACAGCAAATTCCTAACGCTTCTGAAATTCCGCAAAGAGTCAAAGACTCTATTTCAAGTGCTACTTATTTTACGGAAATGCGTTCAGAAGTAGATAAAGATATCGCTGATTTTTTAGAATCTTCTCGATAGCCGTCTTGCGCTTAACTATTTTCGTCAGAAATCCATAATTTATAAGGATTCTGGCGTTTTTTTGTTTCTGGAGTTTTGAGTACCTATGAGTACGTCACTTCCACCTTCTCTGGAAGAGCATATATAAATGTGGTTTGTAACGGTTATTGGGATATGTTGTAAGTTACTGATTATAATGATATAATGAGTTAAATAGTTAAAAAATCAGAGATTTAATATATATATATGAAATGTTAGAGTGTACATATAATTGGCATTAAGATTTCCACAATTGTGAACAGTTGCTTATTTATTGATGTAATCAAAATATTTGATAACATTATTACATTTAATTTGTGTATGGAGGTCTTTATTTAATGAAAAAAGTACTTGTAGTTATAAGTTTAGTTTCAGTAATATTACTAATTTCAAGTTGTGGCAGTGCAATTAATAAAAACGTAGAATACAGTTTTGATGCTAACGGTAATTACACAGGGTTTAAAACCGTTCCCAAGGATTACACACCTGAACAAGCTGAAAAAGATGGATGCTATATAAGCAAGAATTTAAAAGAAATTGGCGGTGAAAAGGAATGGACTAAATTTGTTAATAATGCTGCCAAGGGAAAAGATTCAAGCATTCGAATTATGAGTATTTATGATGAGGGTACCTATTATGAGGATTTGTTTTTTATGGATGGGAGCTACCAAATTTTTGATTCCAGTTCAGAAGATTTAAAAATACATAAATATAAATATTTACTTGATTTAAAGGGAAGAATGCCAAATGCCAAGAAAGATAGTCGATTCGTAGTACTTACAGATGACAGAACATTAACATATGAAAAAGTTTCAATGAGTCTATTATCAAGTAGTATGAACGTAATTTCCTCTATTTCATCATATAAAATAGTTGCTGGTATGGGTTTTTAAAAAACAGCCTTCGCACTCGAACACGCTGACTAGCCCCCTGCCGAAAGGTTGGAACTATTTACAAATACCTTTGGCAGAATGGCTGTTTGGAATAATGACAATACAATCACTTTCACTTTTGCCTGTAACCATGATATTATAAACATACGTCAGAAGTCTTTTATGTAAGGCTTCTGGCGCTTTTTTGTTTATGGAGTTTTTGATTACCCATGATTACATCGATTCCATTCATCTCGAAAAGAGGCATTTATGATTTTGTTTGAATTCGTTGCTTTTCCCTGTTATTCAATATGCAGGTTTAAGAGGTAGCTTTATTCAATTCCAATGTGAAGAGAGGTACTTTGCTACCTTTCTCGATTACGAATGGAAGAATCAAGTATTATTAAATGTATACCGTTCATCTGGATAATTATGGTTTATGATTGGAACTATATGTGATACAATATGTACTAATAGTGGAATCTGATAATTGGAATCCAATCACCACGCCTTATACAACTTATGTGCAATAAATATTTTAAAAGATATTGAATTTGAACCTTATCAGTGTGAGAGTCTGAATTATATATTGGAGAGGTAATACCCATGCCTAAAGTATCGGAAAATTATAAAAAAGAAAAAGAAGTAAAAATTGTAAAAGCTGCAATAGAAGTGCTTAAGATAAAGCCGCTATATAACATTACTATGCTTGATATCATTAAGGTTGCCGAAATAAGTAAAGGCGGAATATATCTGTATTTTAAGGATATTGATGAATTACTTGTTGAAGCAATTAATATGATTGCAAGAGAACAGGATACGATGGAATTATTAACAGTAATGGACGATGAAAGTATAGAAAGCAGTTTGATCTCAATTTTTGAAAAGTTAGGTGACTATATTGACTCTTGTCCCGCAATTATCGGTAAAATTCGGTTCGAACTATTAATTTATATTTCGAATAATCCTGAAAAGGCAGATTCAATTATGGCTAAGCTGCAACTGAAGAATATGGGGATGCAATTTATGGAGATGGTTGCTGTACTTATTCAAAAAGGAATTGAGAAAAATGTATTTCGTAAAGATGTACCGATTGAACTTGTAATGAAAAATATATCGGCATATATAGATGGAATTTCTGATTTAGTTGTATATTCTAGGGTGTATGGCGGAGCACCTTTAAAGTATCCTACTAGAGAGTATTTTCAACAGTTTGCACAAAGCCAAGTATTGCTATTGGGAAAATAAATGAGAGAGCGGTCATTTTATTATTGACACAAATTTCCTCTTGGCATATTATAAATGAGAGATGTCTCATTTATAATGAAAGGGAGAAATATATGTCTGATAAAATAACAAAATATTTAGTTAGTACTTTTTTGTGTTCCTGGCTGATGTGGGGGCTGGTGGCACTAGGAGGAGAATTGGGATTTTCATGGCTGCAATTTGGCAGCCCAATAGGCATGATACTATATGTATTTGGTGGGATTTCCCCTGCAATCTGTGAAATTATAATACAAAAGAAAGATTGCAGTAAGGAAGAATTTAAGAGTTTTTTAGGTAGTATAGTGAATCCTAGGTATTCGTTCTGGCTGTATCTATATGCAATCGGCGGTGCAATTGTAATTCAAGGTATTCCAGTATTGATTGGGTACTCAACAATTAAGCAGCCTTTTTATATAGGATTCGTCTTGATTTTACCAATGGTCATTGGCGGAGGCTTAGAGGAAATTGGTTGGAGAGGATTGTTGCAGCCCGAACTAGAGAAAAAAGTATCTCATTTTTCAGCTACATTTGTTGTTGGAGTAATATGGTCACTATGGCATATTCCACTTTGGTTTATTGATGGCACAAATCAACAAAATATTGACTTCTTATGGTTTTGTATAAACGCATTTACACTATCCTTTTTTATAGGTTCTGTGCGTTATATCTCAGGAAGTATTTTGTTATCGATACTGACCCACGCAACAATCAATGCATTTTGGGAAGTGATGCCCTCTACAAACGAGATTTTACCATCACTTGTTATATTAGTTTTAATAGGAGTATTAAGTCTTATAATTGATTATGCTGTAGTTAAACGAAAAAGTATCCTTAGTAAATAATCAAGCCTCTGAACATAATCCGAAGATGCCCATTGAAACAGAAAATGAAATGATGGTACCGCTAATTATTATTGAAAGAAAATAAAATGCCAGAGTAATCCTACTTCTAGGCAAATGAACCACAATATTCTATAATTAGAATGCTACTAAAAATCAATAGCTTTATAGTGAGGTGTCAATATGAAATATGGAATAATCAAAGATCAATTCGGCAATACACATAAGATGGCAAAAGTTATACTCGGTGCTTTTCCGTTTGGCAGCGTTATGACAGAGGAGCATTCCTTTCAAGCGATGGACTATTATCGCAGCCAGGGTGGAAATGTAATTGATACCGCCAGAATTTACTGTGAGTTTCTTGAAAATGGTTCGGGAGCCAGTGAAAAAACGGTTGGAAAATGGATTAAG
This sequence comes from Herbinix sp., assembly GCA_029239235.1. Lineage (GTDB taxonomy): Bacteria > Bacillota > Clostridia > Lachnospirales > Lachnospiraceae > Mobilitalea. Next base: position 1,162 of record JAQZBD010000171.1, on the reverse strand, counting down.
GAGAGAGGTTGCAGAAGTGAGTTTTATATCATATCCAAGGGTTCTCATCCTGCGATATCAGATATGCTAACATCCCGCCTATCCGGAGAAGAGATTAATTATGATGTTCAGGAAAGTTTAAAAGCGCTGCAAACAGATTATATTGATCTGTATTTCCTTCACAGAGATGATGAAAAGGTTCCGGTTAAAAGTATTATGGACAGCCTCCATGAGCATGTAGCGGCAGGAAGGCTCAAAATGCTGGGTGCTTCCAACTGGAGAATCGAGAGAATTCTGGAAGCCAACGAATATGCCCTTGCCAATGGAAAGACGCCATTTGTTGCCTCCCAGATCCAATGGAGCTATGCATACTGTTCTAAGGAAATCTTCGGTGATAATACCGTTATGTGTATGGATGATCAGCAGTATCAACAATACCTTAAGGCAGAGATACCGGTACTGGCCTTTACATCGCAAGCAGGAGGATTATTTTCAGCCGGGTACCAGCCTGATTTATCAGATATTGCCGAGAAGCATAAAAAATACTATTGTGAAGAGAATGTAAAACGCTATCAGGAATTATTAAAGACTTGCAAGGAAAAAGGCATTACTCCAACACAGGCATGCTTGGAATATATTATTGATAACGAAGCAAATGGCTTTGCGCATGAAGCTTAACCTAAAGACATTACCCTTTCTAGGGAAGAGGATAACAGACAGAGAGACCTTGGGTGATAAGCGCACAACAGCGGAAGCGGCAATGAACAAACTATCGGTTGGAGCTGCCGCTATGAACAATGGAAAGGTATTTGGCTGGGCATATATTGGAGCCGGGCAGATTGCGAAACAAACGGCAGATAAGATTATGAAGACGGGACATCATAGAATTGTATCTGTTTATAATAGGACATTCTCCAGGGCAGAGGCCTTTGCCGGCAAATATGGAGCGATTCCCTGCCAAACAATAAGGGATGCGGTACTGGCAGATGGAGTTGAGGCTGTATATATTGCTACTGCGGCAAATAACCATTATGAGACAGCTAAGGAATGCCTGGAGTTAGGAAAGCCTGTGCTATTGGAAAAGCCCTTTACCATTACAAAGGCGGAAGCTCAGGAATTGGTCGATTTGGCAAGGGAGAAAAAGGTGTACTTAGCAGAAGCCATGTGGACTTGGTTCTCACCC
>JAQZBD010000342.1 GCA_029239235.1 Herbinix sp. | reverse complement strand
ACAAACATAACCAGCCAAACGGTTACCTCCGGAAATGAAGAGGTGATTGAGGCTTTACCAAAGGATACAACGCCTTTTATCAAGGAGATGGATGAGGCAGCAATCAGAACGCTAAGAGATTGTATGCAGCTTGTTTTCGAGGACGGGCCAAAGAGAGACCGTAGACTTTGGATCGGAGATCTAAGGTTACAGGCGCTGACCAACTATTACACCTTTAAAAATATGGATCTTGTAAAGCGCTGTATTTATATGTTTGCCGGTGTTACCGGAAGTGATGACCGGGTTGGTGCCTGCTTCTATATTGAACCAAAGCTGCAGGTGGATGATACGGTACTGTTCGATTATTCCTTATTTTTTGTCTCCTGTCTCTATGATTACTATGAGACTACGAAGGATAAGAGCTTTATAGCAGAATTATGGCCTACCGCTCTTAGACAGATTGAACTGTCAAAGGGACGTCTGGGTATGAATGGAATATTAAAGGATAGTGAAGACTGGTGGTGCTTTCTTGACTGGGGCGATCATCTGAATAAGCAGGCAGGCGCTCAAGGGGTATTCATTTATACAGTAAAGCAGGCAATTTACCTTGCTGAAATTATGGAGGATGAACAATCCTTAAAAATGCTGCAGGAATTATGCGACACATTAACAACTTCTGCATTAAGCAAGCTATGGGATGAACAGCAGCAGGTATTCGTCAGCGGTGAAGAGCGCCAGATTTCTGTCGTATCACAGGTATGGATGCTGCTATCCGGTATATTGGAGGATGAAGCTGCGAATAAGCTTATAGATCGATTATTGGCAGATGAGGTTTCACTTCCCCTGTCTACTCCTTATATGTATCACTATTATGTAGAGGCATTATTCCAGTATGGCCGAAAAGAGGAAGCCATCAAAGTCATGAAGGAGTATTGGGGAGGAATGCTTGAGAAGGGGGCTGATACCTTCTGGGAGTTATATAACCCTGCAGACGATGCTTTTTCACCTTATGGCAGCAGAGTAATCAACAGCTACTGTCATGCATGGAGCTGTACTCCTTCTTATTTTATCCGCAAGTATCATTTAAAATAGAGCTTGCAGGATACATCTATCAAAAGACAGATTTTACACAAATATAAGATACAATTGACCTGAAATTAAAGCTATAAAATGCTGTTTGTTATATGATTATATTGAAAGTGCAGCTGTTATGTCTAAGGAGGAAAGCATATGTATTTCTTTACGCATCTTTTTATAGCGAAAGCTTTACATCAGCAATTAATGGGAGAAATAGAATTGGAGCAACAAGCATTCTTATTCGGCAATATCAAGCCGGATCTGCCGTCTCCAACCAGAGTTCATCATACAATGGAAAATTGCCTTTCTACGGTACTTGACCTGGCTGATTACCTTATGACGGAGGAGGTTCAATTAGAAAAGTTTTCTGTAACCCTTGGAGAGATATGTCATTATGTCAGTGATTTCTTCTGCTATCATCACTTGAATGAAGAACTACATAACAAGAAATTGAAGCACGTATTATATGAATTCAAACTTCATTATGAATTATACCGGCTTCACTTTACTAGGAAAATAACAATGATAACGATTGGATTAGTATCGCAGGAAAATATTGAGTCCATTATTAGGAGTATGAGAGAGGACTATTTTTTGCAGCCTGTAACCTTAAGGAGAGATCTTGACTTTGCATTCATGACGGCAGCCATAATCTGTAAAGCAATCCAATATCATAAAAGTTTACCTAATCTAGAAGATGAATCAAATCTTATAATGGAATCATTTATGTATTCCTAGTAATACAATAGTAGAGAAGCTTTTTTTAGGAGTATTTAAATGCAGGGTGACAACATAAATAACACGGATGCATTTCCATATGATGTCGAAATTGTAGCTATTAATTTGAATGTACCTTGGGCTATTGATATCAGTGAAGACGGAAGATTATACGTCACGGAACGGACGGGCAGGATATGGATAATGCAGAATGGGGACTTCCTGCCCGAGCCGTTAATTACTTTGGAGCAGCCCTTTATCAGTCAGGAGGAAAGCGGACTTATGGGGCTGGTGCTTGATCCTGATTTTTTGACAAATCATTATATCTATATCATGTATTCCTATATGGAAGACAAAAGCATATATAATCGAGTTGCCAGACTTCTGGAGCAGGATAATAAGGCTACCATTGACCAAATTCTAATTGATCATATCCCTGGTGGAAGAACACATAATGGTGGAAGAATCAAGATTGGACCGGATCAAAAACTGTACATTACAACGGGAGACGCAGGTATAGCCAGCTCCGCTCAGGATATTAACAGTTTAGCAGGAAAAATACTCCGGATTAATTTGGACGGAAGCATACCGGAGGATAATCCTTTTGCTGGAACACCGGTTTATAGTTTTGGATTTCGCAATCCCCAAGGTCTTGCCTGGAATTCAGAAAACGTATTATTCGCCTCAGAGCATGGGCAGACAGCCCGCGATGAAATAAATATCATAATTCCCGGAGCTAATTATGGATGGCCCATTGTACAGGGGAATGAAGATACGAATCAAATTGATGCTCAGAAGCCACTCATAGAAAGTGGAAACCAAACTTGGGCTCCAGCCGGTATAACATTTGTTAATAGTGGGGCATGGAATGGAAAATTACTAGTATCCAGCTTAAGGGGTGAAGAGCTGTTATCCATGTCACTGAATGAAGATAATACTCGAGTGATTCAAGTAGAGGAATGGCTGAGAGCACGATATGGTCGGCTGCGGGAAGCTATGCGAGCAAGGGATGGATCCATATATCTTTCAACAAGTAATATGGATAGAAGAAGGATTCCTTTTCTGAATGATGATAAGATCATAAGGTTGATCCCTAAGAGTTGACGAATTAAGATATGGTAAAGACTGATATATGCTTTCACATTGGAAGAGGATTTGATTAGGGGGCTGTTGCAAAACTAACAAGTTTTGTGGCAGCTCCTTTGCTGTACAGAAAACAAAAATGCGGATTCCGAAGAACCCGCAAAAGTGGTATAATTAGG
>JAQZBD010000170.1 GCA_029239235.1 Herbinix sp. | reverse complement strand
AAACTTTTTTCTGTTGCTATTTTAACACATCCTCTGATATAATAATAATACATATTACTAATAATTAATATAACTTCATGTTATACATTAAGGAGGGTTTCTAATTGGAAGATAATTTATCCTTGTATCATATTTTTAACATTGTTGCTGAAGCGGGTAATATCTCCCATGCCGCAAAGCAACTCTATATTAGTCAACCTGCCGTCAGTAAAGCAATTCAGAATTTAGAGGATAGTTTGCAAACAACCTTATTTATCCGTAACTCCAGAGGAGTTCGGCTAACAGAAGAAGGAAAGCTGCTTTATGAGCATACCCGTTTAGCCTTTGATACCTTACGCCGAGCAGAGGAAGACTTAAAGCAAATCCATGAGCTTGGCATCGGGCACCTTCGAATTGGTGCCAGCACAACTCTATGTAAATATATTTTACTTCCCTATTTGGATCAATTTGTAAGAGAGAATCCCCATATCAAGATTACAATAGAAAACCATTCTTCTGCCCATACCATGAAGGAGCTGGAGAATACTACGTTGGATATCGGATTGGTAGCAAAGCCCTCCAATGAGGATGCCTTTCACTTTATTTCCCTCGGAGAGATTGAAGATATCTTTGTTGCGACACCCTCCTATATCGATAACCTATTACTGCGCGAAAATATATCAAACATTTTCTCCGTTGCTAATATTATGCTCTTGGATGAAGAAAATGTTTCTCGAAAATATATTGATAACTATTTCCGTGAAAATTCTATAGAACCAAAACAAATTCTTGAGATCAGTACCATGGATTTATTGATTGAATTTGCAAAAACCAGTCTTGGTGTTGCCTGCGTTATTAAAGGCTTTGTCGAAGAGGAACTTCAGGCGGGAACCTTAATCGAAATTCCTCTGCCTACGCCGGTTAATAAAAGAGAGGTCGGCTTCTCCTATTTGAAAGCTGCCTTCCTCTCTGATTCATTAAATAAATTTCTTGAGTTTATAGCTAAACCTCTGAGCTAAGCTCTTAAATTTCTGGCTTTGCCTCTTGCTGATTGCCTTCCTGCGTCGGCTTCGGCGTCACCTTTGGTGTTGGTGTCGGCGTTGGAGGCTCTAAATATTCTGGTTGTTCAGTTACCAGGTAATCAGCGTTAACATAACAGAGGGCATCATTATACACAAAGCTTGCCCAACCATCTGCGATATCGGCCACTCCAATTTTTTCTCCATGTACCAGAAAGCCAACTGCTTCACCGCTGGTCGATGGAGTTGAACGTACATTAAGAGTTGCACCGTATTCGTCCATCTTAACATACATGGGTGTTGTCTGACCTACGTGAACCACATTAGGTGTTGATGCTGCCTCTGTGTCCTCTTCCTGGTCTGTCTGTGCTTCTTCCCCATCCACTGTAGCACCTTCCTCGGTTGGTGCCTGGGTTGGAATAAAGCTTGTCATCTCATCATCTTTCTTATTACAACCAGTTAGTAATAAGATCATCATTAGTAGGAATAGATATATGCTTTTTTTCATTTTTGTTTACACACTCCAAACATTTAATACACTTAAATTACAAGCAATTCCTCTATTATCATAGCACATTTGTCCTATAATACAACTAATAATTTGTGAAATCATCAAAAGATTGGCCTTCTTGGAGCATTTTTCCTACTAAATCTGCTTTATATAGGTAGAAAATGCATTGGGGATACTGTATTTCTCATCTATTTCTTCTTTATTGGCCAATATAAATTCCTTCTCCTTCATCCGTAACAAATCCAATTTACTTGCTTTAACATGATATCCTATCATATGCCATTCTACATGGGAAAAGATATGCTTTGCTTCTCCCAAGGGAGTTATCTCCACTAACTCAAATCCCATTTCCTTTAGGTGATCAATCGTCTCCTCCGCCTTTAGTTTAGAATCTACCCCTGGAAGCTCCCAAAGTCCAGAGAGAAGCCCCTTTTTAAGCCTCTTATGTAATGTGAACTTCTCCTGATACTCAATTAAAAGGATGGTTCTCTCTTCAATCCTTCTTTCTTTTTTCTGTGGTTTTACCGGAAGCTGCATTATCTTATCTTCCTTAAATGCCTTGCAAAGATGCATCACTGGACATTTGTCACAAAGGGGTTTTCCGTTTGGCAGACAGACCGTTGCTCCCAGTTCCATCAAGGACTGATTAAAATCCCCCGGGCGATCCGAGGGCATAATATTATACAGATCCTGCCATAATTCTTTCTTTACTGAATCCTTCGTTATATCATCAAAGCTGCAGGATATCCTTTTTGTTACCCGCAGTACATTCCCATCCACTACCGGCACTGGAATTTGAAACGCGATAGAGGCAATAGCTCCTGCGGTATATGTGCCGATCCCAGGTAAATTCAAAAGCTTCTCATAATCTCCCGGAATTTCTCCTTGATATTCATCCATAATCTTTATCGCGGCTTTTTGCAGATTACGAACGCGATTGTAGTAACCCAACCCTTCCCACAGCTTGAGAAGCCTTTCCTCATCAGCTTCTGCCAGTGCTTTTACGTCCGGAAGCGCGCAGGTAAATCGGTCAAAATATCCTTTTACTGCTTCAACTCGCGTTTGTTGTAGCATAATCTCCGAGACCCAGACATAATATGGTTTTGGGTTCTCTCTCCAGGCCAAGATACGTGCGTTATAATCAAACCAGTTTAATAAAAATGGTATTATTTCTTCATAATTATATGACATTTGAATACTCCTTTACTTTTCACAACTTATTTTAACCTATATAAGCGTAGGAATTCAACCATTTCCAGATAAAGGCATTATCTTAATAAGCTATTCTTTACAAATATGTATAAAAAATCTTACAATTTCTTTAAAAAGCTGTGAAATATTATTTGTAAAAAATCATTTACCTTGGAATAATAGTAATGTTATAATACATTTCATAGGGCATTATAAACAGACAATTAGAGGCTTAGTCCCATTGATTTCATGGGATTTTTTCTATAGAATGAACTATAATATTATAAAAATAGAATGCAACGATGCATGAAACGGACAAGGAAGAAGGTCATGAAATGAACACTTTTGAAGCCATATTTTCAAAGCGCTCCATTCGTCATTTTAAACATGAAAAGCTCGAATGGGAACTTATCTCTGATATATTAGAATACGCTAACAACCTTCCCATGTTAACAGAAGGCATAGCTGTTGAATTTAAACTGGTGAGTAATATTGAAGAGAAACAGGGATTTTACAGTCCTTTCAATGTAAAGGCACCTTATTATATCTGTATATCCTCAGAAGAAAAAGAGGATTATTTGCTGAATGCCGGATATCTGATGCAGCAGCTAAATCTTTATCTGGCTTCCAAAGGAGTTGGTTCCTGTTTTTCAATCCTTAGTCCAGGAAAGCGGCTGAAAGCAACTATGAAATATAATTTTGTTGTTGCTCTTGCATTCGGATATACTTCTACTTCTCTTTTCCGTGACAGTAAAGAAGCTAAACGCCTCCCTGAAGGCGAGGTCGTTGTATATAAAGAGGAGGTAACTCCTGATATTAAGCAGGTGCTAAACGCTGCCCGTCTTGCTCCTAGTGTGTATAATAGTCAGCCTTGGCGTTTCGTGGTATATAAAAACCGAGTTCATGTATTTGCTAAGAAGAATTTATTTATAGCGAAGGTACTGGATTACAACAAGACCATCGATATGGGTATTATGCTGGCTAATCTTCTGCTGGCTGCTGAAGAGCTTTGGGTGGATATTTCTTTATCCAAATCTGATGCCTTGAAGAGTAAACCCTTACAGAATAATGATTATGTCTGTACCATTTCAATTGCGTAAATTACGTATACAATATAAATTATAAATAAAAATCAAAAAACTTTTTGGAAAGTGGTTGACAAACACTTCAAACTATAGTATTCGCCTTGCCAAGGCGAGGGTCGCGGGTTCGAATCCCGTCTCGCGCTTACGAAATCCCTTGATTTTCAAGGGATTTTTTGTTGCGCTGATATGTGCACCATATGTGCACAACTACAATACATTATTCATAATATTAAATTTCCCTTGTTCCGTATCCGGAATATAAATATACCCAAGCGTGACCCTTTTGGTAAAACGGCTACTGAAATCATATCTTATCTGCTTTCCAATACAGTCGAATCTTTTGATGAAAAAGCCTGCCGTAAACTGATTAAAGAAGGTGCGCGAGCTAAGTCTAATGAAATCATTGAAGCAATCATAGGTTACAACATGGGCAGGCTTTATATTAAAAGGTAGTATTGTAGTCCTGTTATATGTAATTATTGTTGATTATGTATTTTAATCGATATGAAAAAGAATTGATTGATGGAATTATTTATGATAGTTGGTAATAAGCTTAAACTAAAGAAAGAATAAGGGGTAAATAGGATGCAAGCCAAAGATGTTAATAACACTTTTTATGTACTAAGATTCTTTGCTATCTTAGCTGTTGTAATGGCGCACTCTGCATACACTCTAATTCCGAATGATACCGTGGTAAAATTATATAATTCTTTTGGGAGATGTGGTGTCATAATTTTCTTTATTATATCAGGTTATTATTTTAGAAAAGAAAAATATGAAAATGTATTGCAACTGCTAAAAGCAAAACTTAAACCTATAGTGATTCCGTGGATTATTTGGGGATTGGCAATTTATTGTACAAGATTTGTGTCAACAGATTTATATTTTAACTTGAAAGAGATAATTTTATGGCTTTTAGGATTTGGTACTTACCTATATTTCTTAACTATATATATTTTTTTACTATGTATATTTCAGATACTACCGAATAAGAATGGAATTCAGGTGATATTACTCATATGTACATTAATAAATGTGTATTTGGTTGCTGGAAATGTTGGACCATATTCTGTTTTAAAATCAACGAATGTTCGATCTGAATTAATATACCAATTAACTTATTTAAATATATTTAATTGGATCGGTTTCTTTACGTTAGGTTTACTATTGAGAAAAAAAAATCTATTTGAAAGTAAAAATTTATGGGCTTTTAAATATAAAAAAATAATTAATTTATTTATTATTTTTCTTTTAATATATATGATTTTGAATGAAAAGGGTAATACATATTGGACTTATTATAGTATTTGGATTGAAATGAGTTTCTTTGTAATTCTATTTCAAGTATCAAAATTTCTAAAGGATGTAAGATATATACAGGAAATTGGAAAAGTAACAATGCCAATATATTTAATTCATTTTTTGATAGAAGGGTTTATTTTTAATAAAATCTTAACGGAAAGTATTATAATGGGATTTATAAGACCTTTAATATCAGTATTAATTATTTATTGGTTATTACAATTTGGATTATCTATAAGTAAAAGGATGCATCTTCAAAGATTATACACTACCTTATTGGGATTAAAATGTTAACATGGCACCGTGAAATATTATTATTTGCGCTCTCTACTATTTTACTTCCCCCTTTAGCAGAGGAGCTATTTTACAGACAGTCATTGATATGTTTTGATCATAAAAAGCGACTCCCTTTATTAATTATTATTAGCAGCTTGCTCTTCGCACTCGAACATTCACTTACTCCATTTGGAATATTAATTGCATTGATTTGGTCTATTCCGCTGATGATATCCTATATAAAGACTAAAAATGTCTATGTGGTAATCGTAGCTCATTTTATTAGTAATTTTGTTGTGAATGGATTAGATATTATTTCTATCATTGATAAGATGTTTTAATTTTTAATACCTTAAGAGCCTCCTGAGTATCTCGTAGTTTACGCACTCTTTAAATTCTCACCGTCAGGGACAAGCACCTTTTCTTACATCATTTCCATCTTAATGCATTCCTGCTGTTCACTAGAATAGATTTCATTGAACAAAATAACTGTCTGATTTTTTAACAAAAAGCTGTATATTTATGGGTTTCTATTACAAACAGGGTCAGTAAAAACATGTTGCAGTCACTTAAAGTTGTGGTATAATGAAATAAATTTCATTCTGTACATATAGACGATTACCAAATTGAAAAGGGGGAATAACATGAAAGATTATACTGTTCGTTTGACAGTAATTGACCGAATGATCTTAGAATCCTATAAATCAATGTTAGACGGACTAGCTCATTATTTGGGAGATGGATACGAGCTGGTGTTACACAGCTTAGAGAATATGGAACACTCTGCAATTAAAGTTGTTAATGGCTATCATACAGGGAGAAAAGAAGGAGCTCCGATCACGGACTTAGCTCTGGCTATGCTAGGAGAAATACAAGAAGATAGAGATAAGGAGTATGTCTCCTATTATACGAAAAATAAAAATGGTGAGCAGTTAAAATCAGCGACACTTGCCATTCAAGGAGAAGGCTCTAAAATCATTGGACTTTTGTGTATTAATTTTTACTTAAATACATCCTTTGCCGATGTATTATCCAACTTTATTCCAATCGAAGCAAAGACAATAAGTAAATCCGAAAATTTTGTCAGTAATGTAGATGAATTAATTGAATCTTCCGTTGAAGCTGTACGAGCAGAGGTTGAGGAAGACCCTCAAATCCGGCAATTGTTAAAAAATAAAGAAATTGTATTAAGATTGTACAATCAAGGTATTTTCGAATTAAAGGATTCTGTGGTAAAAACGGCAAAGCACATGGGTATCTCAAAAAATACAGTGTATATGCATTTGCGAAATATTCAAGAAGGTTAACAACAGAATTTCAGAAGTTTATGAATAGATTCTATGTAGGTTTAAAAATCCATTGACTAAAAAATGGTTTATTAATATAATAAAAATTAATTTAGTCATTAATTACATAGAGGAGGACACATCATATGATTACCATTAACACAAAAAATGCACCCGCGGCGATTGGACCTTATTCACAAGCAAAGGAAGTAGGAAGTCTAATATTTACATCGGGGCAAATTCCATTAGATCCAATCACCGGTGAAGTGGTAGGAACGGACATTGTAGCTCAAACCGAACAATCGATAAAAAATCTTGGAAAAATCTTAGGGGCAGCCGGAACCAGCTACGACAAAGTAATTAAAACAACCTGTTTTTTAGCCAATATGGAAGATTTTTCATCTTTTAATGAGGTCTATGCTAAATACTTTACAGAAAAACCAGCACGTTCCTGCGTAGCAGTTAAAACTCTTCCCAAGGGAGTTTTAGTTGAAATAGAGGCAATCGCAGAAAAATAAGTACTTGAGCAACTAAGCGCTTGCTTATATGCAGGCGCTTTTCTTATGTTAATTTACAAAGCCGACTTACTGATTTTAGATACGTGAACATATTACAAATTTATCCGATAACAGTATACCTTGATCAGTAAAAGTGCACAATAAATACATATCAATTTTGATAAAATGCACGGAAATGTCATTGTGTATTGTATTTATATTGCTTTCATGATAAAATATATTTTAGTATTAGAGTGAAATTTATTTCATCAATTTAACACCTACATTTAAGGAGGAAAAATGAAGTCTATAGTAAAAACATGGAACAAATTAGGTTTAATTCAAAAGATTTTAATCGGTATGGTGATTGGTCTTATCTTGGGGCTGACAGTACCACAGTTCACAGTAATCAGTATTTTAGGTAATATGTTTGTAGGTGCCTTGAAGGCTATTGCACCGATATTAGTTTTTGTCTTGGTATTGTCTTCAATTGCATGTGCAAAATCCGGATCAAATAGTAATATGAAAAGTGTTCTCCTACTTTATGTACTGGGTACTATAGCTTCTGCTCTCGTTGCAGTTATCGTGAATAGTATTTTCCCTGTTAGCTTAGCACTTAGCTCTGAATTACAAGTAACAGGTGCTGAAGTTACCTCAGATATTGGAAGCGTATTACATACCCTTCTTATGAACCTGGTTACAAATCCGGTATCAGCGCTATACAATGCAAACTATATTGGTATACTATCCTGGGCAGTTATATTAGGTATTGCATTTAAGACTACCTCTGATGGAACTAAAAAGATTTTATCAGATATTTCAGATTCAGTTTCTCAGGTTGTTAAATGGGTTATTGGCTGTGCTCCCTTCGGTATCCTTGGACTTGTTTTCACAACAATTTCCGAAACCGGTATTGCTGGCTTTGCAACCTATGGTAAGGTTCTGATTGTACTTGTAAGCTGTATGTTCGGTGTTGCGCTTATATTAAATCCTCTTATTGTGTTCCTGACCATTAAGCAGAATCCATATCCATTGGTTTTCAAGTGCCTGAAAGAAAGTGCGATAACAGCATTCTTTACCAGAAGTTCTGCAGCAAATATCCCTGTTAATATGGAGCTTTGCGATTCTCTTGGTTTAAACGAGGATACCTATTCTGTAAGTATTCCTCTTGGAGCTACCGTTAATATGGCAGGTGCAGCTATTACGATTACTACTATGTCCTTAGCAGCGGTAAACACCCTTGGTATCTCCGTTGATTTGCCTACCATGTTAGTGTTAAGTTTATTAGCTAGTATATCGGCAGCAGGTACCTCCGGCGTGGCAGGCGGCTCTTTAATGCTGATCCCTCTGGCATGTAGTTTGTTTGGTATTTCTAATGATATTGCAATGCAAGTTGTTGGTATCGGCTTTATTATCGGTGTTATTCAAGATTCCTGCGAAACCGCATTAAATTCATCAACCGACGTATTATTTACTGCTGCTGCAGAATTTAGACTTTGGAAGAAAGCCGGAAAAACTCTTCCTCTGTAAATACAATGCAAAAAATTATTCAAAGATTGGGAAGGATTAGTTTATGGCATTTATAAGTGTTTTTGATGTAATCGGTCCCAACATGGTCGGACCTTCCAGCTCCCATACTGCAGGTGCAGTTTCGATTGCTCTGCTAGCCAAGAAAATGATTCCAGGAAATATTGTTAAAGCAGAATTTGTACTGTTTGGTTCTTTTTCCAAGACCTATCGAGGACATGGTACAGATCGAGCTTTGCTAGGCGGAATCATGGGATTTGGTACCGACGATTTAAGGATCAAAAATTCTTACGAGCTTGCAAAACAAGCAGGGATTGAGTTTTCGTTTGCTACAAATGAAATTGAATTAGATATTCATCCCAACACTGTAGACATTCAATTAACTAACGAAGAAAGCTTTTCTCTTAAAATTCGCGGAGAATCTCTTGGCGGTGGTAAGGTACGAATTGTAAGAATTAATAATGTTGAGGTGGACTTCACCGGAGAATACAGTACTTTAATCGTAATTCAAAATGACAGACCAGGTGTAGTTGCTCATATTACAAAATGTTTGGCAGATAGTAATGTTAACATTGCATTCATGAAATTATTCCGTGAAGATAAAGGAGCTATCGCCTACAGTATCGTAGAATCGGACGAAAAGATACCCACCTCTGTTATAAAAGAAATTCGAAGCATTCCAAATGTTCATGAAACAATGCTTGTTCAAATATAGGAGGAAAAGATTATGGATTTTAAAACTGGGCACGAGCTTCTTTCTTTATGCGAACAAAACAATGACAGCATTTCGAATATTATGCGACAAAGGGAAATCTCCTTAACGAATGCAACTCTGGAAGAAATAAATGCACGAATGAATAAAGCATTCATCATTATGCAGAATTCTGTACATCTTCCATTGACAGAGCCGGTAAAGTCCATCGGCGGATTAATCGGAGGGGAAGCTGCAAAGCTTAGAGAAACCAGACGAAAAGGTAAATCCATTTGTGGAACAATACTTTCAAAATCGATTACTTATGCTATGGCCGTATTGGAAGTTAATGCTTCAATGGGATTAATTGTAGCAGCTCCAACTGCCGGCTCCTCCGGCGTTGTGCCAGGATTATTATTAGCCTTACAAGAGGAATATAGCTTAGCAGACGAGAACTTAATAAATGGATTATTTACAGCAGGTGCCATCGGATATTTAATTATGAAAAATGCGACGGTAGCCGGTGCGGAAGGTGGATGCCAGGCAGAAGTCGGAGCAGCTTCCGCTATGGCCGCAGCAGCTGCAACAGAAATGATGGGCGGAACTCCAAGACAGTGTATGCATGCCGCAACCACCGCTATCATGAATCTGCTTGGATTAGTATGCGATCCAGTCGCAGGCCTTGTAGAATGCCCTTGCCAGAGCAGAAATGCAATCGGCGTTACTAATGCCTTGACTTGTGCAGAAATTGCACTTAGCGGAATCGAACAATTCATATCCTTTGATGAAATGCTTGAAACAATGTACCGCATTGGAAAAAGAATCCCAGCGGAGCTGAGAGAAACTGCTCTTGGCGGATGTGCCACAACGCCATCCGGATGTGAAAAAGCATGCGGAATATTTGGTGGGTGCCAGTAAACACAATCATAAAATTTATAGTATTATTTAATGATTTATATGTTATTGATTTAAACTTGCCGAGAATTTAGAAATGGAGCAGTAGCTCAACTAACTGTAAAGTATGTTGGGTACTGCTCTATTTTGCTTTAACTTTTATCTTTGCAAGATATCCGCTACATCAAAATTTCCATCCGGTGTAGCAATTGTCTTGCGAGGCCATTCCTTTGTTCTTGTAAATGTCATAAGTCCATTCTTGCCCAAAAAGGTAGTTTCCTCGCATTTAACTCCTGTAATTGATGGATTCCAGGCATATGCCTGCCCTGCATGAATAAAATCCTTATTCGAGGGTTTCACTACAAATTCCCGACAACCATATCCGGTAGGTCCGCCCTGATGATGGAGCTTCCACTCCTCTTTATAACCAGCCTCTTCGTACAGCTTTACCACTTTTTCAAAGTAATGCGAATATGACATGCCCTCTTTCATTACCAGCTGCATACTTGCAAAAATGTATCGGAGCTTTTCATACTTTTCTTGAACCCCTTGAGGAACGGAGGTAAAATAAACCATTCGTGTCAGGCTTATATTTAACCCACTTTTTTCACCACCCAATACACACATAAGACTTTGCTCTATCCTTTTGTCTGTTGGCATTGGGTGACGATATTTAAGAATTCTATCATCAGCTCCTACAAGAACGCAATCAGGGCTTATGCCGTGTTCAATGCATAAAATTCTCAGCCGATTAGCGACATCGTTTTCCGTCTGTCCTGGCATACCTTCTTTACATACCTGTTCAACAATACTTGCACACTCAATTCCGATTGTCTGATAATTTTTAACATCCTCTTCTGTCAACTGCATTCTAAGCGTAACAAGTTCCGCTTGAACATTTGTAGTTCCTGCAACTCCGGTGTCAGATACCACGTTAAGATTCTTTAGATAATCAGCCAAGAATTCCTCCATAGATTCATACCAGGGTACCAGGACTTGGTTACCTTCAACAGAGTTTTGCTCTTTTGCAATTCTAACCGAATCACTGCTGTCCGCAATAATATCAATCGTATTCTCTCTTATAAATAAAGCGGCGACTCCTACTTCGCTGTTCTGTACCACATGATTGGTGTTACCCTTTGTAATCCAGGTATAATTGTCTCTTCTGCTTAGAATTATTCCATCATATCCCTGACCCTTTAACCAGAATCTTATTCTCTCCAGGCCTTCCATAAAAAGCCTCCCTTTAGGTTATTTTAACTCCATATTTATAACAACTTTACCTGTCTTTCCTGTCGCAAAGGCTTCAAAGGCTTCCGGTGTCTTATTAAGCGGAAAGCGGTGAGTGATAATCTGACTTGGATGGATTTTCTTTCTATCCAGCAATTCAACCAAACGTTCCATATTATCTACTGAAGTTACCCATGAACCATGTAAGGTTAAATTCTTATGTAATAACAAGGGGCTAGGTTCAAAGGTTACCGTTCCCTGCTCACCAAGAAATACTACATTGCCCCACATTCTTGCAACTTCCAGGCATCTATGACGTCCAACGCTGCTGCCCGAGCAATCGATTGCTACTTCTACCCCCTTGCCGCCGGTCAGCTCCATCACTTTATCAACCAAGGAATCATCACCGATCAGTACCTCATCTGCTCCAACCTTTTTCGCCATTTCCATTCTCTCAGGAGAGATATCCACGCCAATTGTCTGTGCTCCGAGTGCTTTTGCCAATATAATAGTGGCCTGCCCTACTGGCCCTAATCCCATAACAAGCACTCTGTCCTTACCGGATACATTAGCTCTTAAAAGACCTTGATAAGCTGTTCCAAATCCACATGCAATCATTGCTCCATCTTCATAGGTAAGGAAATCCGTCAAATGAATGCAGGTACTGGTATCAGCCACCATATATTCCGCTAATGCACCGTCTCTTTGCCAGCCATAAGCCCGTCGCTCCGGCTGCTGACAATTGATAAAGAAACCTTTTTTGCATTCATCGCAGTAACCGCAGCCCTGAATATGATAAACTACTACCCGATCTCCTTCTTTAAAATCTGCCACACCTTCGCCAACCGCAATTACCTGTCCGCTTGGCTCGTGTCCTGCAATAACATCATCATACCTTGCTCCACCGGTTTTGTCCGTGTGTTCATAATAGATATACTTTAAATCACTTCCGCAAAGACTTGCTGCCTTCATTTTCAGTAATACCTGTCCTGGACCAGGGGACGCCTAACATCTTATCCGGAATTTTATCTGTCATCTTATATATCCTCCTTCATCCTTCTTTTTTATGAATACTATGGTCTTATCTCTGTTTTCCATTATATCCTGTAAAAACATCATGATTTATCACTTCGTGCCGGGGTGCGCACTTACTACGTTCTGCGCCGCTATAAATACCTGCCGACATTATATCATAAGCATCGGCTTATTAGAATTCAATATCTACAAATGATGGAATATCTCACTATATTTCAACTCTTTTAGCAGTACTTATGTATCTAATCTCATTTTCCAATACAGTCTCCTGCTATTAATTTATCATAGTGCCCTGTGTTAACCGCCTCAGCATTTTCTTGTGCTGAATTGCTCCCTGATAATTCGGCTGTACTTCTAAAATCTTATGAAAGATATTATCTGCTTCTTCCAGTTTTCCCAGTCCAAGATATCCTAAGCCAATCAGATAATTGCAATAGGTATCATTACGCTGCTGAATATTATCCTGAAATACCTCGATTTCCGGAAGTGATACTGCAAAATAATCATAATCCACCTTGTCAAACAGATGCTTCTCTCCAAAGGCGAGGAGTTGATGATAAGCCTTTCTTGCTGCCCCAGTATTGCCTAGTTCTTCATTCGCCAGGCCTTGATACAAAATCGTATCTGACGGTTGGTCGTTATAATATAACACATTACTCGGTGCCTCCAAGCCGACGGAAGCCTTTTT
>JAQZBD010000169.1 GCA_029239235.1 Herbinix sp. | reverse complement strand
TATATCCTGTCAACGGGGCAGCTTCTCTTAGAAGGAATTGGTGACGGCAGTCAGCCTCTCATTAGCTACGAATATGGAGCAAATAATTCTGCCACCGTAGGGACATTGCGAAAATGGACATATCAGCTTGCTCTCCTTACAAGCCTTATTCTTATGTTTGCTGTCATTCTTCTTACTTATCAAATTCCGGTTATTTTCGGAGTTTCAGAAAATACTGCATTAATCCTTCACAAGGCTTTACCCATATGCGGACTTACTTTGCCCTTATATGCGCTTACACGAACTTCTTCTGCTTATTTTTACGCGATAAAGTATTCCGTCTATGCCTCAATTTTAATCTATTCGGAGATATTGGTAATCCTTCCGCTCTCAATAATCATACTACCGATGGTAATTAAATTAACCGGTGTATGGATTGCTATGGTGGTCTCACAGTTTATATTAGTGTTAATTTCAATGTTTTTTATAAGAAAGAGCAATGTACTTCTATTTATTATTATATGGATTATCAGAAGTTGCGATTTAACTTCTAATGAAGGGCATTTTTGTGCCGCGCTCCCCGATTATTGGAACATATATTAGGTTCGGATGATATCGACCAGTATTACATTATATTTGCAATCAATTTATAGATAAATTTTCATTACTATTAATCGATATTTTATAAATTTTTATTGATTATTTTTTATTAACTGAATATAATAAAAGTAAGAAATAAATTGGAGGTGCTATTATGGCCATCACTACAAATATGCTAAATAGTCTTATATCAATTACACAATTTAATAAAGGGCAGGCATCTAAAATATTTGACCGACTCCGCACGGAACGACAACTGATTGTATTAAAAAACAATCAACCATCAGCTATTATATTGTCTCCGGAAGAATATGCCCGGCTCTCTGAAATTGAAGAGGATTATCTTCTTCTCTTACAAGCAAATGAACGCTTAGCCAACAATACCGGTAAGCCATCTGTACCATTCCATTCTGTTCTTAATAATCTTGGAATTAGTGAACAAGAAATTTGTGAAGCGGAGGATATCGATATCGAATGAACTGGAATATTGAATTTCTAGAAGAAGCACAACAGGATTTAAAAAAGCTTGATGGTTCCATACGTATTCAAGTTTTAAAAGGAATAAAAAAAGTCAGTATAAATCCGCTTCCTACAACACAGGGAGGATACGGAAAGCCCTTGGGCAATAAAAAACAAACAAATCTCACAAATCTTTATAAAATTAAATTTCTATCTCTTGGTATTCGCGTCGTGTATAAAATCGAAATCATAAATTCCATTATGAAGATTATTATTATATCTGCCCGAACAGACGAACAGGTGTATAAAGAAGCTCAAACGCGACGCGATCTTCACCATCTATAGCATAGATTATTTCACTTTAAAAGCACTGAAAATCTATTCTGATTTCATTTCCAAATATTCAGGTTTTTTAATAAGCATATTGGTAAAAATCCAGCGCAGTACCAAGATCATCCAGGAGAAACAGAAGCTGAACAAGAAAAGGAATGATAAAACAACTCCGCAAAGCCAGACTTACACTTTAGGGAGTCGTTTTTCAATCAAATATTAATAAAGTCTACTTTTCTACTCGTTAACTTCAATCTTTTCTAAATGCCAAATATCCTTCACATACTCTTCTATCGTTCTGTCCGAAGAGAATTTTCCACAGTGAGCTACATTTAACATCGAAGCTTTTGCCCATCTTGCTCTATCACGATATGCTGCTTCAACCTTTTGCTGCGCTGCCTCATAGGATCTGAAATCTTTTAGTATAAAATACTGATCAGCCCGTTCTCCGCCTCTGGTCTCCAATAGGGAATTATAAATTTCACGGAATAATTCGTGATTTTCCGGTGAGTAATATCCATTTACCAACTGATCCAGCACGGTACGGATATCATTGTCATTGTTGTAGATATCCTTCGGATTATATTGCCCATTGTGCTCATAGGCGATGACCTCATCCGAGCTGAGACCGAAGATAAAGGCATTATCTTCTCCTACCTCTTCTACAATTTCAACATTAGCACCATCCATGGTTCCAAGGGTCAGGGCACCGTTTAGCATGAACTTCATATTTCCCGTTCCCGACGCCTCCTTGCTTGCTGTAGATATCTGCTCCGACACATCTGCTGCCGCAAAGATCAGCTCAGCATTAGAGACACGATAATTCTCGATAAATACTACTTTAAGCTTATTTCCAATTGCCTGATCATTATTGATTACATTAGCCACATTATTAATCAACTTAATGATTGCTTTTGCTCTTTGGTAACCGGCAGAGGCTTTCGCACCAAAGATATAGGTTCTTGGGATTACATCAAGCTCCGGATTGCTCTTCAGCTTATTATACAGATGCATTACATGCAAAATATTAAGCAGCTGGCGCTTATATTCATGCAACCTCTTCACCTGAACATCAAAAATAGAGTCCGGATTTACTTCAATATGGTTATGCTCCTTGATATACTGCGCAAGTCTCACCTTGTTCTGATGCTTGATATTCATATACTCCGTTTGCAGCTTTGGATCCTCCGCATAAACAGCTAGCTCCTTGATATGAGGAAGATTGGTAATCCAATCACTGCCTATCTTCTTTGTCACCCAGGAAGCGAGAAGCGGATTCCCATGAAGTAGAAATCTTCTCTGGGTAATTCCATTTGTTTTATTATTAAATTTCTCAGGCATCATTTCATAAAAATCCCTTAATTCCTGATGCATTAAGATCTGGGTATGAAGCCTAGCCACACCATTAACAGAAAAGCTGGCTGCAATGGCTAAATGAGCCATTTTCACCTGATTGTCATAGATAATAGCCATCTTCTCAACCTTCTTATTATCTCCCGGATACCTTGCCTGAATTTCTTTAACAAACCGCCTGTTGATTTCCTCTACAATTTGATAGATTCTGGGAAGCAATCTTGAAAAGAGCTCCAAAGGCCATTTTTCCAATGCCTCTGACATAATCGTGTGATTCGTGTAAGCACAGGTCTTATTGGTAATTGCCCAAGCTTCCTCCCAGGTCAGACCAAAGTCATCCAGTAAGATACGCATTAACTCTGCCACCGTTACCGTTGGATGAGTGTCATTCATCTGAAAGCAAACCTTTTCATACAGAAGATGTATGTTGTCGTGCTGCTCCAGATACTTTGCAACAGCTCTTTGAATACTTGCGGATACAAAGAAATACTGCTGCTTGAGGCGCAGCTCCTTTCCCGCATAATGATTATCATTGGGATAGAGCACCTCACAAATGGTCCTGGCGAGATTCTGCTGTTCCACTGCCTTTTGATAATCTCCCTTATCAAAGGAATCCAGATTAAAGGTGTTGACAGCCTCCGCATCCCAAATTCTCAGGGTATTCACCACCCCATTGCCGTAACCTACAATAGGTAAATCATAGGGTATCGCAAGGACGGATTGATAGTTTTCTTGAACGTATCGATCTCTTCCGTTTTCATCCCTATGAACAGATACATAGCCGCCGAACTTGACTTCCACTGCATATTCCGCTCTCTTTATCTCAAAGGGATTCCCCTCTTTTAGCCAGTTATCCGGCTTCTCTACCTGAAAGCCATTCTCAATGCTCTGCTTAAACATCCCATATTTATACCGTATTCCACAGCCATAAGCCGGGTAACCCAGAGTGGACAGAGAATCCAAAAAGCAAGCTGCTAATCGTCCTAAACCACCGTTTCCAAGCGCTGCATCCGGCTCCTGATCCTCAATTGCATTCAGATCAAGACCCAGCTCCTCCAAAACCTCTTTTACTACTTGATTTGCACAGAGGTTGATTACTATATTTCCAAGTGCCCTCCCCATTAAAAATTCCATGGACAGGTAATAAACCGTCTTCACGTCCTGCTTCTCAAACTCCTGATGAGTAGCCATCCAATGATCTACCAGGATGTCCTTGAGTGCAAAGGCGACCGTCTGAAAGGCTTGCTGAGGTGTTACTTCTTCAATTGACTTGCGGTACAATACTTTGGCATAATTTATTACATTTTCCTTAAATTCTTCTCTTTTTATCTCCAAATCAAAATCCCTCCTGCCAAACATGATGAACCAGTGAACCGGTTCGCTTGTCATGCTTTAAAATATCTTTGTATTACTGTCATGTTTCTGAAGCTTCAAGCAAAACGGTTACTGCTATACACTTTTTATTATATTTTTTACAAATTACTTTCTGTCATCAGTCACTTACATCTTGAGGTCTCATTACTATTCTATGAAGCAACTGCAATTTTGTCGAATAAAAATGATTTTAGAAATATTCTAACACTGAAAGCATCTTGTTTCAATTTGTTTTTAATAATTCAATTTAAGCATGTATTTAAAGCCAAAACACACACAAAAATTTTTAATATTATATAATTGATTTCAGAATATGTTAATTTTTTACATATTTAAACTGTAATTTTTGCAGAGTTGCATAATAACATTAATTATTTGACTGGAACCTGAGAAGGCTATATAATATTAGTATATTTATTAAACTTTATCAAAATCAGGAGGATATCAGATATGAACATGCCAAATGTTAAGCTTGGAATCGTTGCCGTTAGCCGTGACTGCTTTCCAATGGAACTGTCTAATCGAAGAAGAAGTGCTGTTGTAGAAGCCTACAAGAAAGGCCACGGAGAAATTTACGAATGTCCCGTAACGATAGAAAATGAGATACATATGACCCAGGCTTTAAAAGATGTAAAGGAAGCAGGATGTAATGCCCTTGTTGTATATCTTGGAAACTTTGGTCCTGAAACTGCAGAAACCCTGCTTGCAAAATTATTTGACGGTCCTGTCATGTTTGTTGCTGCTGCTGAAGAAAGTGGTGATGATCTGATGGACGGCAGAGGTGATGCCTACTGCGGTATGCTTAATGCCAGCTACAATCTTAAGCTCCGTGAAATCAAAGCCTATATTCCCGAATACCCGGTTGGTACGGCGGAGGAAGTTGCTGATATGATTAGTGAGTTTCTTCCGATTGCCAGAACTGTAATTGCACTTAATAATTTAAAGATAATTTCCTTCGGGCCACGTCCCCAGGATTTCCTTGCCTGCAACGCTCCGATTAAGCAGCTGTATCATTTAGGTGTTGAGATTGAAGAGAATTCTGAGCTTGATTTATTTGCAGCCTTTAATTCCCATTCAAATGATCCTCGTATTCCTGAGGTAATTAAGGATATGGAGCGTGAATTGGGTGAGGGTAACAAAATGCCCGGCATTCTTCCCAAACTGGCTCAGTACGAGCTTACTTTATTAGATTGGGCAGATGCTCATAAAGGCTCCCGCGAGTTTGTTACCTTCGCTAACAAATGCTGGCCTTCCTTCCAGACCCAGTTCGGATTTGTTCCCTGCTATGTAAACGGCCGTTTAGCAGCAAAGGGTATTCCTGTATCCTGTGAAGTTGATATTTACGGTGCCTTAAGTGAGTATATCGGAACCTGCATCAGCGAAGATACAGTTACACTTCTTGATATTAACAATACGGTTCCTGCTGATATGTATGCAGCTGAAATTAAAGGCAAATTCGATTATACCCTTAAGGATACCTTCATGGGCTTCCACTGTGGAAATACTGCTGCCTGTAAGCTAAGCAGCTCCTCCATGAAATATCAGAAGATCATGGCAAGAGCTCTGGAGCCTAATCAGGAGCCTAATATTACTCGCGGTACCTTAGAGGGCGATATCATTCCAGGCCAGATCACCTTCTATCGTCTTCAAAGTACAGCTGATGCCCAGTTAAAGGCATATGTTGCAGAGGGTGAGGTTCTTCCTGTCGCAACCCGTTCCTTCGGTTCCATCGGTGTATTTGCTATTCCTGAAATGGGACGCTTCTATCGCCATGTATTAATTGAGAAGAATTATCCTCATCATGGTGCTGTAGTCTTTGGTCATTTTGGAAAAGCCTTATTCAACTTATTCCGTTATCTCGGTGTAACTGATATCGGGTTCAACCAGCCTAAGGGAATGTTATATAAGACAGAGAATCCTTTTTCAAGATAATAAACCTGCAGCATAAAAAACGCTCCTATCAACGGCTGGTCATCCAGTTGATAGGAGCGTTTCTATCTATCATTTCAACTTTATCTTTTAAAATCATCCTATAAATTTATCTTTCCCAACCATTCTATCCACAATTAAATTTTAAGGGACAGCCTTATCCACGAAACTACAGCGCATGTGTTAATACAGAAATCACAGGTCGATTACTTGTCATCGCACTCTCCGGTGTCTTAATTCTCCCATTATTCACAAACTCTGTAAAAATACGAACCAATTCCGGGTCAAACTGTAAACCTGCCTGCTCCTGTAAGATTTCCAGTGCGAAGCTCACCTCGTAAGGCTTTTTATAGGGACGTTCGGAGATCATTGCATCAAAGGAATCTGCAATACACAATATTCTTGCGGAGAGCGGGATGTCCTCCTTAGAAATTCTTCTGGGATAACCATTGCCATCATATCGTTCATGATGTCCAATAACCGCAGGAATTACATAATCCAGGGATGGCAGATGTCTGATGATTCCGATGGAATGCTCCACATGCCCCTTCATAATCTGATATTCCTCGCTGGTTAATTTTCCAGGTTTATTTAGAATATGCTCCGGTATTCCAATCTTGCCAATATCGTGCAATAATGCTGCCTCACGAATAATTTCTACATAATCTTCATTCATACCATAGGCATAAGCAAGCTCTGTCGCGTAGTATTCTACATTTTTTGAATGGCTGAAGGTATAATGATCCTTCGTATCAATGGCAGCCGTAAGTGCATAAATGGTTGATGCATATTCGGAATAAATATTTTCCTTATTCTCATCATACTTTTTGATCTCTCGCTTCAAATTCTGTTCCCGGCCCGTATATACCA
Source organism: Herbinix sp. (assembly GCA_029239235.1). Taxonomy (GTDB): domain Bacteria; phylum Bacillota; class Clostridia; order Lachnospirales; family Lachnospiraceae; genus Mobilitalea. The sequence goes on along the minus strand of JAQZBD010000169.1, from coordinate 9,194 downwards.
TGATAGCGTTCTTACCATTCTGCTTTACGGAATATACTGCCATATCAGCATTATCCACCAATTGCTTTAGATTGCTGGCTGAATAGGGAATAGAACAGATCCCCCCGCTTACAGTCAGTAATTTCAAGGTATAATCAGACTCATTCTTATTCATATTCAGAATTTGACCTCTGATTACCTCTGCTAAATTTTTCGCTGCAAGTAAATCATAGGACGGAAGAATAATTGCAAATTCCTTCCCGCTATATCTGGCAACAAAGCCATTGCTCCCAACGCAGGAGCTAATTGTCTGAGCAATTTTTTGAAGCGCAATATCCCCTTCTTTATTGCCATAGAGCTGATTATATAATTTAAAATCATCGATATTTAATATAATTAAGGAAATTGACTCCTCCTTACTCTTATCATACTCCTCTTGCAAAACCTCATAAAAATACTTTCGATTCAGTAAGCCGGTCAGCTCATCGGTACGAGCTTCCAGATATACCTTTTCGAACAATTTAGAGTTCTTTACAGCAATTGAAACAATGGATTTTACTGAGTCTAAAAAGCTTAAATCCTTATACGTAAAATGCGCTTTCTTTTCCTTCGCAGAAAGTAATACAATTCCCACCATGCCATTGTCATCCATTAAGGGCACAGCACATTCTACCTCCAAATCCTGAAGCTGTCTTTTCTCTTTCTCCCACATGGATTTGTAAGAATTACTCCTCCAAAAATCACTCATTAGAATGCACTCGTTGTTGCTTTCCAAATAGGTTACCAAAGGATTATCTCTTTTGACAGAGAAAGGTTTCAAGTCCAGAGGTGTTGTACTGTGCACAATTTCATAACAGCCACTCACCTTATTTGGAATACAGATAAATACCTTCTTTACTGCGATCGTCTTTTGTATAACTCCAACAAGCTCCTCCAATATTTCACTTAAGTTAAGGCTTTTGGTAACATTGAAGCTGAATTCCTTTAAATTCTTAGCCTGCATAATCTCATCCTTAATAAATACCGAATCAATAAAGTGCTTTAGCACGCAATAAATCAAAAAGGTGGAAAGCGTAAAAAAGATGGAGGTTACCAACACGATATTATCCTTTGCTATTGGAAAATTCCGATTCACAAATTCCTCCATTGGATTAATGATATATAGAAATAACACAAAAGATAACCCGCCCGCGATGGCATAGCAACTTCCTCTGGATACCAGAAGGCTAAGTTGGAATATGTTCCTTTTATACAGGGCATAAAAGATGAAGAATGCATTAACAACTCCTGCTACAATATCCAAAGGAAAACCCTTAAAAAAAGGAAACATGATACCGATATGTCCGATAAAAAGCGCAACAATTCCAAGAATAATATGCTTGAACTGTTTTCGTGCTGAATTATTTTTTTTACCGTGCTTTAATAGTATGTATAATACATTCCCAAAAGCTGCCACACACACTGCAAATAACAACACCACCGGCCAAGAATAATGATAAATAAATACAGTCTTACCATTGGTAGAAGCTACAGCCTCCGGTGCAGCCAAAAAGAATCCTGTAAAAATATTGACAGCATTAATAACAATAACAAGGAGTAACCAAAGCCGATTCATCCAAACTCTTTTTAAATTTGCAAACTCACTCACAAAGCTGATAAAGGAATAAGGAAGCAGGGTTAGCCCCAGGATAGAAGCATCATACCAAAATTTTAAGGACGGCCAAAACAGCCTTCTCATACAAAAGGAACCGCCTGTCCATAATATCATCGCAAGCAAAATACCCAGAAAGGCATTAATCAAAGGACTCTTCTTTGCAGCCAAAAAGGCAAGTAACAAAAATGAATAACATAATAAAGCAATGATAGGAATATAAGCAAAATTACCCATGGAATACCTCCCTTCGCATTACTTTAAAATCATCCTCCTCATGCTGCAGCAGCTCCTTCACCTCATAAATGGAAGGATTCATATGCCTGATCGTACTCCCGACAGCTCTTTCATAAGCGTCAAAAGTTCCGCATTTGAGAATCGTGATCTTCAATGGGTCGACTCCTAGGATACGTTTCAAATCTTTATAATCATTGTCAAAATACTTAAAGTAAATCGACAAATGCTCTCTGAGAATGTCCTTACTGACCGCCGTATTCACGACCCCGTCAGTCTTCATTTCAACATACATATGTACCAATGGACGGTTCTGCTCGTTGAATTCCTTGCTCTGAAATACGGGTAAAACCCGCAATATCTATGATGGAAGGCACACGATCCACATATTTAAAGCGAGGTATTTTCGTTTGATCCTCAGCACTTGTCAAGCCTACACATCGATATACATCTCCCACTCTATAGCGAACAAAGGCGCCGCCTTTTAATACAGTAATCACCAATTCATATTTTTCACCTGGTATTACTTCATTCATTAAATAAGTTTTTGGCTGGTATGCGCAATCTTCCAGGTTCTTATACATTTCCGCTTCCGGTATAAATTCATAGAAACAAGCGTCTGGGAAGAAATACATTCCATCACGGGTCCAGGTTTCCGTTCCTATGCAGGAAGGCTCTGTACCGGCAAAAATCTCCATGGGGCGTATTCCCCATAAATCCTCTAAATCATCCTTATAGCATTCGCAATCCGTTCCTGCACACATAAAGCCCTTAAGCTTGAATAAATCCTTCGGCTTTAGGTCTCGTGCTTCCTGCTTACATCGATGCTTTGCTGTAAGGTACTTCATAACCATCTTAGGTGAATACTTAAACAAGCTGTTTCTTGTGGAATTACTGCCGGAAGGCTTAGTGGAACCCTTTGCCAAACTGGATAAGGAGGTACTGATATAATAAGTCACACTTCCTACTCCAAAGAACAAATCAATCCCCTTTTCCATTCCCAGCTTAAATCCCTTTTTATTACGCTCACTAAAGGACATGCTTACAGCCTCTTTCACCGGTGGTAAAAATTCAATGTCAATCTCTTGATTTAATAACAGAGGAAAAAGTCCTGTTGCATAGGGAAGCGGAGCAAGTCCGTACAGAATTTTATCGGTGGCACGGACATTAAAGCTTCCTCTTTCCTGACTCGTAGAAAGAATCAGACAGGTAACCACATTATTACGATAGGTGTCCAGCATGCTCTTGGTATAGGGCGCAACCTTAATGGGATGCTTTCCGCCCTCCCAGGTTGTTTGAAGCCAAACAATTGGATCATCCGGAAGCATATCTCCTTTTTTTTGCAGCAAAATATCCGCATAATCCCCATAGGTAGTTAAGGGTATCATACGTCTAAATTCCTCGATTGTTTTAGGATGCTTTCCCTTCAACATTTTTTTGCCAAGCTCGCATTCACTCCAGACAGAGATCTGTTCCAGCATCAATCGATTTTGGATCTTCATATAAGACTCAATATCCAGGTCTAAAAAACCACAGTATTCCTCCCAGATATCCTTTGTATTCTGATTCTTTAGTTTCTCCTCAAATCTCATCGTACCGTACCTCTTTGCCTATATTGTTTTTATACAACGCTTGATACTGTCTAAATTCGGTAGCAAAAATGGAGTTTCTTTTTTGTATAAATCATAATCTGAAAACATCTTCATAAAAGTCCAGTTATCCTGGAAGACCACATAGAGCAAATTCAAAAGGCTGAACACAACTACTGCCGCTATTAATAACGGAATTTTAAGCATCAGTCCCAAAAAAATATAAAATCCAATAAACCAAAGCACTCCCGGATGTCTGCACAAGGCATACATTCCATCTTTATAAATCTTTGGTGAACCGCCTGTCTCAAGATAGGTATCCTGAAAAGGCAACGCAAAGAATAGTGTATAAATCAAAAGACAAAAACACACCACAGCCAGACTGCCGAATATCACCATTCTCAAAACACTTGTCCGAATCAAATCGCCGGAGGTGAATACAATCCCAAAGGTTGATCCGCCTAACAGGATTACTCCAATCATAAAGCTTCCGGATAAAAGTCTATTCTGAAATATTACGCCATTTATGTCATATACAAGAAATAGAATAAAAGCTAAGATTCCCCCGAATAAATAAATCATATTTGGCTCCCATAGATGTCATTATAATTTCTATCATTAACTCATTATTTTTTTAGTAAAGAAAAAAGCTCTACACCCAATGCAAAAAGGAAAATCTCCATAACAAGCACTCGAAGAACTCTTTTTCCATTTTATATGATAATTATATAGAAATCAACATTTTTGTTAGGATATTGTACTCATTTTTATTGTATTTTTCTTCATAATTATACAATGAATCCAGGAAAATCATCGCAAAGCAGCTATTTCACACGCAATTCAAGCAATACATATATTCCCTTATTTTACTATTTACTTCTATTTTTCATACTTACTACGGTATTCGGTAACTGTCATTCCCACATATTTTTTAAAGGTCTTACTAAAATATTGGGCGTCATTAAAGCCAACCTCATCCACCACATCATTTATCGTAGTCTGTGGATTTTTCAACAGCTGTTTTGCTTTGTCAATGCGTACAGAATTCAAATATGAGGAAAAGGTAATATCCTTCTCCTTTTTAAACAATACAGAAAAATAGTATTTGGATATACCGACATACCCGGATATATCCTCCAAGGATATCTTTTTATTGCAATGATCATTGATGTATAAAACTGCTTTTTTAATCAGAATTTCCGCATTATCCGCCCGGCCTACGGAATTTTCAGCAATGATATTCTTTAGAAAATCTCTGATAATTTCAATAGCCTCCATTAGATCCTCCGAATTGATAATCCGCTTTTGGAAGGCAAACACATCCTTATCCTCCTGAAAGCCGCTGTCAAAGCGCTTGAAGATATCATTTACCATATGAGATAGCTCCAGTTTCACCTCCAGTGAGTTGCTTCTTTGCTGGTCTAGCAGATGCTCCAAATCATTTATTTTATTGAAGATTGCATCCATATCCGCTTCCTCGATATATTGACAATATTCCTTAACCATAGCTGCATCGTATATGAAGTGTCCTCCTGATTGCTTCATGGTTTCCTTTGTCAGATGCTCTCCCTCACAAACATAAAACAGATAATCAGAAGCAGCAAAAATCCAGTTTAGGTACTCTCTGGTCTCCTCTATGGTGGAAGTAATCGGTGAATTCACACTCTTATAGCTGATATTGAAATATTGCTTAAAAGAGCTTGTCAAATAATCAATACATTTTTGAATTTTGATCTCATTTAAATTAGAAGCCATTAAGAAGCAAGTAATTGACTTCCCGAATTGCTTGGTAAACACCTCTACATCCTCATCCTGAAACTTATTAATAATTAGTTCCAGGCAAGCCGATATAATGTTTGCAATCTGATAATCCGCATTCTTATCATTCTTTAAGGAAGACCGGAAGTCAAACTGAATGAAGCAGTACTTACGTGTATTCCACTCTACCTGTGCCTTTATGAATTCTTCACGAACCAGTTCATTACTACGGTTACTGCTTAGTAAAAGTCCAAGGAGATGCTCCTGCTGCTTTTTCATCAACAGATTTTCATTTTTAAGCTCTGACTTTTGCCCGCTGCTCAAATCCAGCTTCCTCTTTTTCTCCAGTAAAATCTTTCGCAGCTCCTCCTCTTCCATCTCAGCTTTTAAAATGTAATCAGAAACTCTTAATTTAATTGCTTCCTTTGCGTATCCAAAATCGTCATAACAGGTTAAAAATATAATCTCAGTATTTGGATTATACTCCTTAATCTTTTTTGTGAGCCAGATACCATCCTGTTTTGGCATCTTGATATCTGTTATAACCAAATCCGGCTTTAAGGCTACATATTTCTCGTAAGCCATTTGACCATTGCTGGCTTCTACCACAATTTCAAAGCCCAGCTCCTGCCAGTTAATTAACGCCTTAACTCCAATACGAACCAGCATTTCATCATCCACAATCATAATTTTATACATACACTTCTCCTCTACGAAGCTTTATTCGGTACGCTTATTATGACAGTTGTCCCCGCCCCCACGGAAGAAACAATCTGCAAACCGTATGCTTCACCAAGATATAGCTTTAATCTTTGATTTACATTGTTCAGTCCTACCTTACTAAAGCGGTTAATGTTCTGCTCCTGCTTTAGAATATTATCCAGTATCTCCTTTTCAATTCCTCCTCCGTTATCCTTTACAACGATTTCGATATGATCATTCCTCTCCTGGGTATAGATTTGAATCAGGATTGGCTCTTCTCTTTTTTCTGCTTCATCAATGCAATAAATCAAGGAATTTTCTACAATTGGCTGTAAAATCAATTTTGGAATATACAGCTTTTTATGCTCCTCCTTGATGTCATATTGAATCTCAAATAATTGATTGAAGCGAAGCTTCTGTATTAATAAATAATTCTCAATATAGGCTATCTCGTCCTGCAAGAGTATCATGTTATTTCCAAAGCTTATGCTTACTCTTAATAATTTCACCAGTGCGACCAAAGCTTCTGCAATACTGTCCTCGCCCTTGATCTTAGCCATCCAACGAATGGTGTTTAGGGTATTATATAAAAAGTGAGGATTAATCTGGGCATGCAACACCTCCAGCTCCAGCTCATTTTTATTATGTTCTACCGACACGATGTCATCCATCAGCTTTTTAATCTGGTTTACCATCTGATTGAAGCTGTCACTTAAATCATCCAGCTCATTATATACATTACATTCCACCCTTACATCCAGGTTACCTGCCTCTACCTTTTTCATCTGATGCATCATAACCTCGATGGGCTTTGTTATCTTTCTGGAATAGATGAACGCTACATTTAGCATAACCAGGAGGGAGATGATTCCTCCCAATATGGTATAAAGGAGCATTCGGTTTAAATCTTTATATAAAACTGCTTCGGGAACGGTTTTTACAATATACCATTTTCCATAATTAAAGGAGGAATAAATCGCTACATATTTTTTTCCACCTTCATGATAACTGATATAATTGGGATTACTATCGGAAATCATTGTTTCAAAATAACTGGAATTACTACTATCCATTGATGTAAAATCATCTGCTGAACTGGCGATAATATTGCCTGAGGTATCACAGATCAGCATCTTACTGTTTTCTTCCTGCAGCCCGCTAAAGGCACCTGCCAACACACTTTCATCCAGTTCAATATTGATATAGCCTAATTCCTTTAAGGAATATACATCTATGATTTTTCTGCCCATGGAAAAGTAACGCTTTTTCATACTTCCGGATAGAATTTTCACATTCTTTTCTATTGTAGGAAACCAAATGATTTCACCGGAGGTATCATCTAATTCAAAGCGGGGAAAGCTCTTTACTCCATCCTTTAATTCTGCACCGACCTGCTGATATCCGCCGGGAGTAATAACGTAGATTCCCTCAATATCATTACTTGAGATATAAAAGCTATACAATTTGTCCGTCAGTCTCTTCTTTTCTCCCTGCTTAATACTATCAATCAGCTCCTGATTGGAGATGATTGAGTTTGATAGGTTCTCTACAGAGTTTAGAATATAATCAATATTATTTCCGATTACCTCAACAGACTGCTTTTCTGACTCTCCATACTGTTTGTGCAGGGTGTGTCTGAAATTCTGAATCATGGCTATGAATATAATTAAAAATACCATAATCAGAAAGGATGAACCTTTGATAAACTGCCTTCTAAAGCTATGTTTTTCTTTCATATCTTTCATCTTCTCCATCCATGAGTATTTTGAAGTGTCATAATTCTTAAAATTTGCAAGCACAATAGTCGTTTGAACTTCTCCCTTATCCTTGGTTAACGTTGCTCACTCCACTGACTTTTCATATTGATAGTAATATTTTTGACCGGTCTGTCCTCCTGAATCAGTTTATACAAATTAGTTATCATGATATTTTCGAACTCGTAGCCATTCTTCATCTTCGGCCGGTAATAGGCATACTCCGCCTTCTGGGACTGAATCATTGCAGAAACCTGAGGCATCTCCTCGGAAAATTCCTGTTCAATCTTTTCAATCAGAGCTGTTCGTGTGGGAAGGGTTCCTCCCTCCTTTTCCATAAAGGATTTCATCTGCACCTGGGGCGAGGTTGCCCAGACAATAAACATCCAGGCCGCCAGCTTCTTTTTACTGCTGGCATAGCTGTTAATACCGATCCCTGATCCCCCATAGATGTTGGAGCTTCTTTTTGTACCCTTTGGCAATACGCTGTATCCTACCTTTCCTGCAATCTTTGAATTCTCTATTGCGGATACGTTCTCATCCCAGTTAATCATCATTGCCACATTTTCCTCCGTAAATAGGTTGGCTACCTCATCCCAGGTATGACCTTCCTTATTCTCAGGATTTAAAGCAACAATCTCTTTGAACTTTTTCAGTGCAGTATTAAACTCTTCGGTTCTTGACTGAAGTTCTGCTCCAGTGTCTGTTCCTAAGCTTTTAACCTTATCATTTGTAAAGTAATCACCGCCATAGGCACCCAGAACAGTTGAAAATGCTGTATAGATAGAATTATGCTTTGCGGCCATGGTTAAGCTTCCGTGTACTTCCTCCGGCTCTTTCCCATTCTCATTCAGCCATTTTGAGACTTCAATAAATTGATCCCAGGTAAAATCCCCATTTCCGGGGTTTGGATCAAAGCCCAGATCTTTTTCCATCTGCTCCTTATATCGATCAAAAATATCCAGTCGGTAAAACAAAATCATCGTAGTAGAATCAAAAGGAATGGCATCCAGCTTGCCCTTATCCCTAAAATAAGAGCAGACCTCCAATTGCTCTTCCTGGAAGCTCTCCACCCCACCTACGATATGGGGCAGCGTCGCATCCTTCTCATAAAGATTCAAATCCTCCAAACCCTCGGAGAAACGATTCAGAGTCTTATATGGGTCTACATAAATGAGTTCATATTGAGCTGTTTTTGATATAAATTCCATATTGATTTTCTCTTCCAGAGTATTAAAATCCATTCGTTTGATATTCACCTTAATCCCAGTGACTCCGGTAAAGTTCTCAACCTCTTTCGATAATATATTAGCACTGATATTGTCCTCACAGATAAAGTTCAGAATGGTTCCATCACACTGCTTCCAATCAAAGTCCGAGGGCGCAGTTACGTCGCCAAATTCATTCGATTGCCCTCCAAATAGTTCTGTTTTAGTTGTAGCCTTACCTTCGGTAACTCCAGTACATCCGGAGGATATTAATGATAGAATTAATAGGAATACCCATAATATCTTTCTCTTTACTACT
>JAQZBD010000168.1 GCA_029239235.1 Herbinix sp. | reverse complement strand
GCTGTACTTTAATTGCAATTCCGACGACCAGCGGCACAGGCTCCGAGGTGACCAGATTTGCAATCATAAGTGATCCGGTAAAAAATGCAAAATATTCGCTGGTTGATGACAGGCTGCTGCCGGATTATTCTATTCTGGATGCAGAATTAATAAAAAGTGTTCCACCCTCAGTGACTGCGGATACCGGGATGGATGTATTAACCCATGCGATTGAAGCAATCGTATCAAAGGAGGCAAATGACTTTACGGATGCGGCAGCAGAAAAGGCGATTTTCCTGTTTCATAAGCACCTGCTAAGGGCATATGATAATCCTTTGGAGAGTGATGCCAGAAGTGGAATGCATAATGCCTCCTGTCTTGCAGGTATGGCATTCAGCAATGCCGGACTTGGGATTAATCATGGCATGGCGCATACGCTTGGTGCACATTTTCATATTCCTCATGGGAGAGCAAATGCAATTTTGCTGCCTTATGTGATTTCCTATAATGCCGGGCTTTATGATGAATTAAATGAAACTGCAGGTCGGTACGCGGTTATTGCTAAGCTTTTGCAGGTGGAAAGTGTAACACCTAGACAGAGCTGTCTAAATCTAATCCGGTGTATCAAATATTATGTTGATAAGCTGCAGATGCCGGCTACAATTCAGGAGGCTGGAGTAAAAGAAGAGGATTTCCTGAACAGCCTCGATGATATGGTAAATGCGGCGATAGCGGATCGTTGTACGGCAACCAACCCCAGAGAATGTGGATATCAAGAAATTCATCGGTTATTCCGGATTGCCTACTATGGAAAATAAACTGCTTATTTTGTGCGTATTGTTAATAAATAAATGAATTTAGATAATAAGTTATACATAATTGACAAATTAGTAACTTGCTGATATAATGAGCATAGAAAATTAAATGTGGATGTGCGATGTTAGTACTCCGTAGAAATAGTAAGAGTGATGGAACTCCTAAGGTATGCCTTGGGAGTTTTTGCGTTCATTTTTACAAAAAAGTTATAACGGAGGTAATTTAATGACGGAATTTGATAATAAAACCAGGATTATTCAGGAGTTTGTTCCGGGCAAGCAGGTGACCTTGGCACATGTAATTGCTAATCCGGTTAACACCTTGTACGGAAAGATGGGACTTATTGATGCGAAAGGGGCTATCGGTATTTTTACGATTACCCCAAGTGAAGGAGCCATCATAGCGGCAGATGTGGCAAGCAAGGCTGCGGATGTGAATATCGGCTTTGTAGATAGGTTCAACGGTTCTTTGGTTATAACGGGAGATGTATCGGCGGTAGAGGCTTCGTTGCATGATGTAATGCATATCCTCTGTGATACGATGGGCTTTGCTCCTGCTGTTATAACAAAGTCATAAGGAGTCCTGGATGAAAACGAGCAAAAGAATTATTTTGATTGGCCGGACACGGGCAGGCAAAACAACCTTATGCCAGTACATGAACAATGAGGATTTGGTCTATCACAAAACGCAGACTGTTCAGGTAGTAAATGGATGCATGATTGATACGCCGGGGGAATATCTAGAGCGGAATCATTACCGCGGAGCCCTTATGGTAACCTCAACCGATGCGGATATTATCTTTTTTGTGCAGGATGCAACGGAAGACGGAACGATGTTTCCTCCGGCATATGCGGGTTCCTTTGCAAAGCCGGTGATCGGAATTATTACAAAGAGCGACATTGCATCATTGAAGCAATTAGAGGAAGCAAAAAAGCATTTGGAAATGGCTGGCGCAAGAATAGTATTTGTGACAAGTAGTATGGCAGGAACAGGGTTTGAGGAGATGTTTTATTATCTTGACCAAATGTCCTGATACGCTAAGGATGGTTTAGTATGGAAAAGAAAGAGATCAATATTGTAATTGTTGACGATGAACCGATCACCAGGATGGATCTGCGTGAAATGCTGGAGCAGGAAGGATATCGGGTACCGGGAGAGGCGGCAGATGGTTTTGATGCCATTGAGCTTTGCAGGCAGCATATGCCGGATGTTGTATTGATGGATATTAAGATGCCGCTGCTGGATGGCTTGGCGGCTGCGAAGATTATTAACGAAGAACATCTCGCGGGTACGATCCTTTTATTAACAGCGTACAATGAAAGAGAATTTGTAGAAAGTGCAAAGCAAAACGGAGTCAGCGGCTATCTCGTAAAGCCGATTGAGGAAACACAGCTGATTCCGAATATTGAAATAGCAGTTGCGAGAAATATGGAATTTCATAAGCTTCGAAAGGATTTGGAAAAGGTTACGGAACGTTTGGACAATCGAAGGTTAATTGAACAAGCCAAAGGAATTATTATGTGCAAAAACAGGTATACGGAACAGGAATCCTATGATTATATCCGTAAAATAAGCAGAATGAAGAATCTTTCCATGAAACGGGTATCTGAAATTATTTTATCCAATGCAGGAGAAAAAAAAGATGAACCGAATTGAAGATTTGTGCAGGAGGCATACGGGTCTGACAGAGGAAGAAATTACGAGCATCCGTATGATGGCTAATATGCTTCAGCCCCTTGCGAATCTGGAGGATGCGGATATCTTTATAGATTGTCCCTGCCGTGATGGCGATGCAATTGTGGTAGCGGAAGCAAAACCCTCTGGGGTTCCCTCCTCTTACAAAAACAGTGTGGTCGGTATGTTGGCTAAAAAGGAAAATGAACCAGCGGTTACAAGAACCTTATCCATGGGAATATCAACGAAGCATATGAAAGCTCTGACGCAGGAAAGCAATCATGTGATTCAATCCGTGGAGCCAATTATTAACGGAGATAGAACCATTGGTGCACTGATCCGTGAAAGGCGCATGGATGAACCCTATGTATCAAGCCGCAAGTTTCATCTATCAAAAAAAAGCTTTGAAAAAATGGCGGATATGCTCGGTTATATGGAAGATGGCAATGCATGGCTGACGGAGTACATTGAGGAAGGCCTGCTATTGATTGATAAAGAAGGAATTGTAATTTACCGAAATTCTGTTGCAAAGGATTTATATAAGAACTTAGGATTCATGGAGGATGTTCTGGGACAGGTCTATGATAATATCTGTTTGGTGCTCCCAGAATATCAGGATAAAAAGAAAAACTACTCTTTTGTTGAAACTACAATTGGAAAGCATACCCTTTGCATCAGACATATTAGTCTGGAGAAGGATGACCTTCAGCTAGCGGTAGTAATTCGGGATCTTACCTGGATGAGGGAGCAGGAGAAGGAATTAATCTTAAAATCGGTAGCCATTAAGGAAATGCACCATCGGGTCAAGAATAATCTGCAAACCGTTGCATCCCTGCTTCGATTGCAGTCAAGGCATTGTGATAATGAACTCACCAAACAGGTGCTGGGTGAGACGATGGAACGGATTTTGGCAATCTCCGCCACTCATCAGCTGCTGGCGCAAAATGGCATTGATCAGGTGAAAATAGGTGAGGTGCTTCAGACCATCAGAAATAACACGATTCGTTATTTTGCAACGCCGGGCTTCAATATTGACCTGGTGATCGAAGGAGACGATTTTGAGGTCGATTCCGATGTATCCACCTCCGTTGCTCTCGTTGTAAATGAACTGCTGCAAAATTCCTTGAAGTATGCTTTTGCAGGCAAGGGAGAGGGAAATGTAAAAATAACCGTGACCTACGGAGAATTATATTCCAGGATTTGTATTGAAGATGATGGAATTGGCTTTGATGTTGAATCTGTGAATAAGGATGGACTGGGACTTAGTATCGTAAGATCTTTAGTCAAGGACAGACTGCGTGGATCGATAGAGATGAAATCATCTGAAACAGGTACTGTTGTTACTTTACAGTTTTTAAATCAAATAATGGATATTGTGAATGTGACGTAGCATTTGCAATGGTAACCCGAGTGTTGAAGTTCGGAAGTGTATAGAGGGATCCCTCTGCACCTTCGGACTTTTTTCTTTTTTAGTTATTTATTTAGGAAATACCCGGAAGGAGGGTAAGCGCGTATGAAAGAAGTAATTCTTAGCGTGGGTATTGATATTGGTACCTCTACCACCCAGTTAATCTTTAGCAGAATTACAATAGAAAATCTGGCAAGCAGCTACACGGTGCCACGGATTTCTATTGTGGATAAAGAAGTGATCTATCGCAGTGAAATCTATTTTACACCGCTTCGATCTGTACTGGAAATAGATGCCGAAGAAATTGAGCAAATAGTAAGAAAGGAATATCAGAAGGCAGGGATTACGCCGGATATGCTAAAGACCGGTGCGGTCATCATAACCGGTGATACGGCGAGAAAGAAAAATGCGGATGAGGTACTGAAACGACTGAGCAGCCTGGCCGGAGATTTCGTGGTTGCAACAGCCGGGCCGGATCTGGAATCGGTGCTTTCAGCGAAAGGAGCCGGAACAGATAAAATATCCAAGGAGGAGCGGTTGACAGCAGCTAATCTGGATATTGGCGGAGGAACTACGAATATAGCGGTATTTCAAAAAGGCACACTGTTAGGAACCTCCTGTCTGGATATCGGCGGGCGCTTAATAAAGATTGCAGACGGAAAAATAACTTACATTTTCCATAAAATAAAGGAGCTTGCAAGGATAAACGGGATTCCACTGGAGGTGGGAGATCAGGCAGATCTGGAAAAACTGGAAAAAGTATGCCGTCTGATGGCGAACCAGCTTGCAATGGCAGTCAGCCAGGCTCACCGTGAGGACGGACATGGAAGTTTGTATACCAACGATGGAAAGCCGATTGCCGGGGAAATTTCGATGGATGGACTTACCTTTTCCGGAGGGGTAGCGGACTTTGTGTACCACCCCGCAGATCAGGACTGGTTTCGTTACGGAGATATTGGTGTGCTGCTTGGTAAAGTGATCTCTGACAATAAGGATTTCCAGAGGATAAAGCATTTTCCGGCGGCCGAGACAATCCGAGCTACCGTAGTCGGTGCCGGCACTCATACGACGGAAGTAAGCGGAAGTACCATCGCCTACAAACGAGAGCATTTACCGTTGAAAAACATGCCGGTGCTTAAGATACAGGAAGAGGTAGAAGCTGATCCGGAGGCCATTACAGCCTCTTTAATCAGCCAAACACCGCTGTTTTATGCAGAGGGGAAATTAGAGCAGGTAGTAATAGCCCTTTCCGGCAAGTATCATACCAGCTTTGCGGCAGTACAGCAATTAGCTGCCGCCATTATCCAGGGAGCCGGGGAGATGATAGAGAGCAGATATCCGCTGGTACTGGTAGTTGAGACTGATATCGGAAAGGTTCTTGGAAATGCAATCAACGTTATGCTGGACTGCAGAAAGGATGTGATATGTATTGACGGTATTCATGCCGGAGGAGGGGATTACCTTGATATAGGCGAACCAATTGCAAATGGGCGCGTAGTACCGGTTGTAACCAAGACATTAATTTTTAATTCATAAAAAAAGAAAGAGGTGAAGTACTTGATTCTCAGAACAAAACTATTTGGTCATAACTATGAATTCAAATCGATTCGCGAGGTTATGGCAAAGGCAAATGAAGAAAAATCTGGTGACAGATTAGCAGGGATTGCAGCAAACTCTGCGGAGGAAAGAGTTGCAGCAAAGGTGGTGCTTTCTCACATCACATTGGAGGATTTAAGAAATAATCCGGCTGTTCCCTATGAGGAAGATGAAGTAACAAGAATTATCCAGGATGATGTAAATGTAACCATTTACAATGAAATCAAGGGCTGGACGGTGGCTCAGCTCAGGGAATGGATACTGGATTTAAAGACTGACGGAGAGATGATCAAAAGAGTTTCACGGGGACTTACCAGTGAGATGGTAGCAGCGGTTTGTAAATTAATGAGCAATATGGATTTAATTTATGGGGCAAGTAAGATTCGTATTACAGCTCATTGTAATACCACCATTGGTTTGCCGGGAACCTTCTCCTCAAGACTTCAGCCCAATCACACCACCGATAATCCCAAGGGAATTATGGCATCGGTTATGGAAGGCTTCAGTCTTGGCTGCGGAGATGCGGTATTAGGCTTAAATCCGGTGGATGATTCCGTTGAAAGCGTTGCACGTATCTTAAAGAGCTTTGATGAGTTTAAAAATAAGTGGGAAGTGCCTACACAGATTTGCGTTCTGGCACATGTTACTACACAGACAGAGGCAGCTGACAAATTTAATGCACCGATTGATTTGATGTTCCAGTCCATTGCCGGATCACAAAAAGGTAATGAAGCTTTTGGTCTTACTGCACAGATGCTGGAGGACGGAAGACAAATGATGCTGAAGAAGGGAACCAGTACCGGCCCAAATGTTATGTATTTTGAAACAGGACAGGGTTCAGAGCTGTCGTCAGAAGCACATCACGGATGGGATCAGGTAACCATGGAGGCAAGATGCTACGGTTTTGCTAAGAGATATCAGCCATTTTTGGTAAATACAGTAGTGGGCTTTATCGGACCGGAGTATTTGTATGATTCAAAGCAGGTAATTCGTGCAGGTCTTGAGGATCACTTTATGGGTAAATTATCTGGCCTTCCAATGGGCTGCGATGCTTGCTATACAAATCATATGAAAGCGGATCAGAATGATATTGAGAATCTTGCCATGCTCCTGGCATCTGCAGGCTGCAACTATATTATGGGTGTGCCGCAGGGAGACGATTGCATGCTGATGTACCAGTGCACGGGCTACCATGAAGCTGCTGCGATTCGAGAGATTCTGGGACTTCGCCCGATTAAGGAATTTGAGCTTTGGTTGGAAAAAATGGGCTTTATGGAAAATGGAAAATTAACACCGCTTGCGGGTGATGCATCCGTATTCCTGAGAAAATAGAGAGGAGGTGCAAGACACGATGAATGAGAATGATTTAAGAAAAATTATCGAACAGGTGATTGGTGAAATGAAGAGCACGGCTTCCCTGAGTAGCGGACAAGCAGTTCAGGAGGAAGTAAAGAACGAGAAGAATATAACAACTGGTGTGATTGAGGAAGGATTTATTCCGGATATAACTGAGGTTGATATTACACAGCAGTATCTGGTTGAAAATCCAGTGAATAAAGAGGATTATGCGGAATTAAAGCAATATGCACCCTGCCGCCTTGGTATTGGTAAAGCAGGTGCAAGATATAAAACAGACCCGCTGCTACAGTTTCGTGCAGCACATTCGGCAGCCCAGGATGCGGTATTTTCCGATGTTGACCATGAATTTGTGGAACGAATGGGGTTATTTACAATCCAAAGCCAGTGTGACAGTAAGGACGTATATTTAACCAGACCTGATTTGGGAAGAAAACTAACCGAAGAAGGTGCAAAAACTGTTGCAGAAAAATGCAAGAAAAATCCTACGGTTCAAATCTACGTATCCGATGGATTAAGCTCGGCGGCAGTAGCCGCAAATGTTGCGGATGTATTGCCGGGAATTATACAGGGTCTAAAGAGCTACGGAATTGATACAGGAACGCCATTCTTTGTGAAATACGGAAGAGTAGGTGCCATGGATCAGATCTCAGAGATAACAGGAGCAGAAGTGACCTGTGTACTGATCGGAGAGCGTCCGGGACTCATTACTGCAGAATCCATGTCTGCCTATATTGCCTATAAGGCAACCGTGGGCATGCCGGAGGCAAGAAGAACTGTAGTATCAAATATCCATAGAGTTGGAACCATTCCTGCTGAGGCAGGCGCACATATCGCAGAGATCATTAAGCTGATGCTGGAGAAAAAGGCAAGTGGTACTGCACTTAAACTGTAAAAGGAGGAGTAAAAAATGAAAAGAGATCCAATCAGAGCAAGTGTACTTGCTACCAAAATCATTCCTAACGTTAGTCCAGAGATGGCTAAGGAGTTAAAGCTGGCACCGGATCAGAAATCCTTGGCACTTATTACTGCGGATTGTGATGATGTTACCTATACCGCGTTGGATGAGGCTACAAAAAAGGCAGTTGTACAGGTGGTATATGCAAAAAGCTTTTATGGCGGTGCTGCCAATGCAAATACGAAATTAGCAGGCGAAGTGATCGGAATATTAGCCGGTCCAAGTCCTGCCGAGGTGAGAAGCGGTCTGGAGGCAGCGGTAGATTTTATTGAACGTGAAGGACATTTTGTGTCTGCCAACGAGGATGATACCATTGCATATTATGCGCACTGTATTTCCCGTACCGGTTCCTATCTTTCTGAGGGAGCAGGTATCAGGGAAGGGGAGGCGCTTGCATATTTGATTGCACCTCCGCTGGAAGCAATGTATGGCGTGGATGCGGCATTAAAAGCAGCCGATGTTAGGATGTGCGTACTTTATGCCCCTCCGTCAGAGACAAACTTTGGCGGTGCCCTCCTGACAGGAAGCCAGTCTGCTTGCAAGGCAGCATGTGAAGCCTTTGCTGCAGCAATTGAATTTGTTGCTGAAAACCCTAAGGCTTAACTATTAGCCGAAGCGAACTATATTGTGTCGTAAGGCAAGGAAAGCGGGGGTAGAATAATGCAGGCATTAGGGCTGATTGAAGTCTATGGTTATCTCTCTGCGGTGGTAGCCCTGGACAGCGCGCTGAAATCGGCAGAGGTTCATCTGGTAGATGTAGTGAAGGTAAAGGGTGGATTGGTTACAGTGCTTATTATCAAACAGTGGAAAGTATCTGTTTCCCGAAGAAAAATTCGGTGTTTATGAAAACGGAAGCAAAGCTGTCGTTAGATAAAGCATCAGTAACGGAGGAGCGAAAGGAACTGATTGTACCGAAAGAGCCAGAGGAACCGAAAGAGCCAGAGGAACTGGAAGAGCCAGAGGAACTGGAAGAGCCAGAGGAACTGAAAGAGCTAGAGGAACTGGAAGAGCCAGAGGAACTGAAAGAACCAGAGGAGATGAAAGAGCCAGAGGAACTGGAAGAGCCAGAGGAACTGAAAGAACCAGAGGAACTGAAAGAGCTCGAGGAACTGAAAGAATCAGAGGAACTGAAAGAATTAGAGGAACTGAATGTACCAGAGGAACCGAAAGAATCAGAGAAACTGAGGAACCGAAAGAGCCAGAGGAACTGAAAGTACCAGAGGAACCGAAAGCACCAGAAGAGACGAAAAAACAGGAGGAACAGGAAAAAAAGCCTGTGAAAGCTCCTGATATTACCCTAAAATCCATGCAGAGTATGACTGTGGATCAATTGAGGAATCTTGCTCGCAAATTAGAGCTTTCTGATATGACACGGAAGGAAATCAAATTTGCTAATAAAAAGAAGCTGATACAATCAATTGGTAAGTTCTTAGAACAGGAGAGATAAATTTATGCAATTATATGATAAGGATCTGCTGTCTGTGCAGGAAGTACGGGACTTGGTAGAAAAGGCGAGAGTCGCGCAGGAGGTACTAAGTCATTTTAGTCAAGCAGAAGTGGACAAAATTGTGAAGTCAATTGCAAGTGCGGGTATTCGCAATGCACAGCGGCTTGCAGAAATGGCAAATAAGGAAACGGGCTTTGGTATTGTTGCTGATAAGGTGATTAAAAATATTTTTGCCAGTAAAGGTGTGTATGAACATATCAAAGATATGAAGACCATTGGGGAAATAGCCAGGGATGAGGAGAAGAAGCTTCGTTCCATCGCAATTCCGGTGGGAGTGATCGCGGGTATCATTCCCTCGACAAATCCAACCTCAACGGTACTTTATAAGGCAGAGATAGCAATCAAATCCGGAAATTCCATCGTATTTTCTCCGCATCCCAGTGCCCTGAAATCCATACAGGAAACAGTAAAGGTAATCAGGCAGGCAATTGCGGAAGCAGGAGGGAACGAAGATTTGGTTGGCTGCATTACAATTCCGACAATGCAGGCAACAGATCATCTGATGAAGCATCCCGACGTGGCACTCATTTTAGCCACCGGCGGCTCTGCGATGGTGCGGGCGGCTTATTCCTCCGGAACTCCTGCAATCGGAGTGGGTCCTGGAAATGGGCCGGCGTACATAGAAAAAACAGCGGATCTTCGCCTTGCCGTAAAGCGTATTATGGATTCAAAGACCTTTGATAACGGAACCGTTTGTGCCTCTGAGCAGTCCGTGGTTTGTGATACGGATATGGCAGAAGCAGTACAGAAGGAGATGGAGCGACAGGGTGCATACTTCTTGTCTGAGACGGAAAGCAGGAAGTTAGGTGAATTTATTCTGCGTGCCAATGGAACGATGAATCCGGCAATCGTAGGAAAAAGTGTTCAGACAATTGCAGAATTGGCAGGTCTGACCGTTCCGGAACAAACCCGTGTGCTGGTAGCCCGTGAGAACGGAATAGGAAGAGGACATCCGTATTCGAATGAAAAGCTTGCTCCGATTCTAGCCTTTTATACCGAGGATAATTACGAAAAGGTTTGTGAGCTCGTCAGGAAAATCCTTCATTATGAAGGAGCCGGCCATACCTTTAGCATACATACTGAGGATGATAAGATGGTGGAATATTTTGCACTCCGAATTCCGGCCTCAAGAATTTTAGTTAATACACCGAGTGCATTAGGAGGAATTGGAGCAACCACCGGACTTACGCCATCGTTAACGCTGGGCTGTGGAGCCATCGGCGGCAGTGCAACCTCAGAGAATGTAGGACCTATGAATTTGTTGAATCTTCGCTATGTAGCATTTGGGCGACTGGATTTGGAGGAGATCAGAAAAGAGGTTCCATCACCAGAAGCAGTAACTCAAACTCTAGCAGATATCAACAGTGCATCAGTAGAACTAATTGTTAAAAAAATAATTGAGCGTTTACAAAACGCATAATATAAGGAGGATATAATTATGGCAATGCAGCAAGCGTTAGGAATGATTGAAACAAAAGGATTGGTAGCAGCAGTGGAAGCGGCAGATGCAATGGTTAAGGCAGCAAATGTTACATTGATAGGAAAGGAGCATGTTGGCGGCGGTTTAGTAACTGTTATGGTACGTGGAGATGTAGGAGCAGTTAAGGCATCAGTTGATGCAGGCGCAGCGGCAGCAGAACGTGTGGGAGAATTAATCTCCATCCATGTAATTCCAAGACCTCACGAAGAAGTACAGACTATTCTACCTAAAATTGGTGAATAAGAGATAACAGGAAGTGTCCAGCCATACAAAAGGTATCTTTTGTGTGGCCAGGACTTCCAGTAGGAGGTGGCTTGTTTGAAGGTGATAACAGAGGCTGTCATAAGAGAGGAATTAAAGGCAAAGGAAACCGGAATCTACTATGTGGAGGAAGGAACCTTGCTTTCACCGGCCGCACGTGAATATCTGAACCAACGTAGAATTAAAATTGAGAAACGAAGCGATACGGCGAAAGAAGAAGTCAAGACGGTACCTGAGAAAGAGGATAGTGTGATACAGAGTACACCGGAATTCAAATATACGGATTATGAAACCGGCGCTTTTTATTTGGAGAAGCCAGAGCATATGACCCAGCTTTCAGGGAATGCTTTAGTTGCTAAAAACCATCCCCGAATTTATTTCAGAGGCAGGCTGGATCATCTTCAAGCTCTTGTCGTTCTGACTCAGGCAACCCTGGCACAGGCAAAGAGCAGTCAAAAACTGATTGAGGATTTAAATGACATTAAGCGAATCATTATGGAGATTATGCGCTGTGATGTTCTGGATACACAGATTAGTAACCAGACAATCCTTGGGCTGAACCATGAACAGCTAAGAGAGCGTTCCCATGATCCACAGAAATTTTTCAATATAACACAGATGATGATGCCGGATTATACCATGGGAATAGCATATGCTCTATTAAACCAGCTGAGAACTGTAATCAGGGAATCGGAAGTCGCTGCAACAGATGCATTTCTATCAGGAGTAAAATGCACGAGAAGCGATGTTATCGAGGAATTAAACCGTCTGTCCAGTGCAGTTCATATCATGATGTGTATGTATCTGGCAGGCTTATATCAGTAGGAGGCGGATAATTTTGGAGCAAATAATCGAGGCGGTACTTTCAGCTATACCGAAGGCAGGACTGGTCGAGGTTGAAGTATCAGCGAGGCATGTTCATCTGTCAACAGAGGATCTGAAAATTCTTTTCGGCAAGGATGCAGGCTTGACCTACAAGAGAGATTTGTCACAGCCGGGGCAATTTCTTGCACAGGAACGAGTAAATCTGATTGGTCCAAAGGGCAGAAAAGATAAGGTTGCAGTGCTGGGTCCGGTGAGAAAGGATACTCAGGTTGAATTATCAAAAAGTGATTGTGTGGACCTGGGTGTAAAAGCTCCGGTCAGAGAATCCGGCAATGTAGAGAATTCCGGGTCCATCCTACTGGAAGGCCCTTGCGGAACACTGGAGATTACAGATGGAGTTATTATTGCCCACCGACATATCCATGTGCCGCAGGATATTGCTAATACGCTGGGACTAAGTAACAAACAGAAGGTAAGTGTACAGGTATTTAGTGAAAGGCCTGTCATATTAATGGATGTTATTGTACGCGTTAGCGATATGTTCCGGTTTCGTATGCACATAGACTTTGATGAGGCCAATGCAGCAGCCTTAAACGGCTTTACGTTAGGTCGAATTATAAAGGGGTAGAGACAAAAAGGAGACAGCATAATGGATTTAGAACGTGTAAACGCCTATATGGCATTGGTGGAGAAGTCCGAAACACAAACCCTAAAGCCTGTGGGAAGTAAGCTGAAGGTGGGCGTGGATCTTGGAACTGCCTACATAGTTATCGTTGTCCTGGATGAAGAAAATAATCCGGTTGCCTGCGAGAAGCAGGCGGCAAGTGTGCTGCGGGATGGAGTGGTAGTTGATTATTTAGGAGCTCTCGCGATTGTGAGAAGTCTAAAGGAAAAGCTGGAAGAACGCCTCGGACGTGAATTGCTTCAGTGTGCCATCGCAATGCCAGCCGGAACCGAAAGCAGTGTCAAGACACACCAGTATGTGGCAGAGGGAGCAGGCTTTGAAGTAACGAATGTATTAGATGAGCCTACTGCAGCCAATGCCATTTACCAGATCGTCGATGGAGTGGTGGTAGATATCGGTGGCGGTACGACAGGACTGGCCTTCTTTAAGGATGGCAGGGTAATCCGTACGGAGGATGAAGCGACCGGAGGAACCCATGTATCACTTGTGTTATCGGGGAATTACCATATCAACTTCCAGGAAGCGGAGCAAATTAAGCAGGACTATAAAAGGCACAGGGAGATAATGCCGGTAGTAAAGGCTGTCATTGAAAAAATGGCTTCCATCATCCGAAAATATGTGGATCAGGAAGCGGTCGATACAATTTATCTGTGCGGAGGTACCTGTTGTTTAACAGGAATCGAGAATATCATCCAAAATTATGTGGGCATTCCCACGGTAAAGGCTGAAAATCCCTTTCTTGTTACTCCTGCCGGAATTGCAATTAATTGCAAAATATAATAGATGATTGTAAAATGATATAACTCATGAAAATAGCAATAGCTTCTGAGTTTCGCAGTTATCTATGCAAAATAATCAAAGGAGGTTACTGGATGAATGAGACCTTGGTAGATGAAATACTGAAGAGGGTTCTGGAGGCAGTAAACCGATATGAGGATAGCTTGGAAGGAAAAGCAGGAAAGTGGAAGGAAAAGGTATTGCTTCTTAATGAAAGAGAGGAATCACCTTTTTACGAGCTTTTGGTTAAGGCCGGAGGCTCAGAGCAATATACCGTTGACTGTGCTTTAGCAAGAAATTTTGACGTCAATCCGTGTGAGTATAAGGCAGTTGTCCTGCAGCAGCTTAGTATCCAGACATTGGGCAAATTAAGCAGCGGTATCTATGACTCCCCATTTCTTTTGCTGGCTTCCCGAATAATCCTATCAGGAAAAAAACTCTATGTTCCAGAGGGTGGAGTCGAGCTTTTTACTTACCGGGATAGTGCCCCAAAGGCTTATTATAAGATGCTGGAGGATAAATTAAACCTGTTGTTGGAATCCGGGGTTGTTATATCTCAGGAGCAGCAGCTGCTTAGGCTTCTCCAAAATGAAATCCTGGCTGAGGAAAAGCAGAAGCCGATAAATTTAATAAAAGATAATTCCGAAAAAGATAATTCGGAAAATTCAGAGTCAAAAGGCACTTCTATCGATAAAAAAATCATTACGGAAAAAGACCTGATCAAAGTATATGAGCAAAGGGTAAAAAAGATATGTATTCCGTCTAACAGTATTCTGAGTGATATGGCCAAAGAGTATGCAAAAGACAAAAAAATAGAAATTCAGCGAAGTGAAGCTGTTTCCGGGACGGCGAGGAGAGCACGATGAGAATTGGCGTGGTAATAGGAAATGTTTGGTCCACAAAAAAGGAACCAAAACTCTCAGGAATTAAGCTGCTCATTGTTCAACCTATGAATATTGTGACAGGAAGAAAGGATGGCAGTCCCATTATTGCTGCGGATATCATAGGGGCAGGTTGCGGAGAGACCGTTATGTTAGTAGGAGGCAGTTCTGCCAGAAGAGCTGCCGGAGGTTCTGAGGTTCCAGTAGATTCTACAGTAGTCGGTATTATTGACGGAAGCGATATCGATGAAAGTTTGATTCAGGAAGATTAAGGAGGCGAAGGTATGTTTCAGGAGTTGATTGATAATATTACTAATATCAGTGTTTTTACAGATAGTTTAGGGGAATGGATATCAACAATTTCTATCAATAAGATTATCATGTTTGTTATGATGATTTTCATGATAGTAGGAGCAGTTGATAAAATAAGAGGTAATAAAAAGGGCTATGGGGAACAGTTTGATGAAGGCTTTCATGCGATGGGGCCTCTGGCAATTGCCATGGCAGGTGTGGTAGCTGCAGCACCTGTATTGGCAATCATATTAAAACCTATTATTGTACCGGTTTATAATTTAGTAGGAGCCGATTCCTCCATGTTCGCAACCACGCTTTTGGCTTGTGATATGGGAGGATATCCGTTGGCAATGCAACTAGCAGAGAATGAATCCATCGGAAATTTTGCTGGCTTGATTCTTGGAACCATGATGGGACCCACCATTGTATTTACAATTCCGGTGGCTTTGTCCATTATTAAAAAAGAGGATCGTCCTTATCTTGGTGCAGGTATTCTTGCAGGTCTAATTACGATTCCGATTGGCTGTATCGTGGGTGGACTGGCTATGAATATGACGGATTACAAAATCAGCTTATTAACGATACTGATTAACCTGATACCTGTAATCATTATTGCGGCTTTAATCATTGCCGGATTATGGTTCATGCCTCAGAAGATGATTAATGGATTTAATAAGTTTGGTACAGCAGTTACCGTACTTATTACAGTTTTCACAGCAATTGCAGTATTTCAATATACAACAGGAATTAAATTCCCATTAATGAATATTATGGTGGAACGAGATGCAAATGGTGTAATTCCATTAGAATCCGGTTTACTGGTTTGCGGACAGATTGCAATTGTATTAATCGGAGCTTTCCCGATGGTAAAATGGATTACAAATACCTTTGAAAAGCCTCTAAAGAAGATTGGTGCAGCACTTGGGATGGATGAAAACGGTTCCGCCGGTCTTGTTGCAAACCTCGCAAATAATATAGCAATGTTCAATATTATGGGTGAGATGAATCCAAAGGGAAAATTATTAAATGTTGCTTTTGCAGTATCCGCCGCATTCGTATTCGGTGATCACCTTGGCTTTACAGCAGGTGTTAATTCAGAAATGATTTTCCCAGTTATTCTTGGTAAGCTGGTAGCCGGTGTTACAGCATTAATTCTTGCAAATATTCTCGCTCCGATGCTTCTTTCCAAAGTGGAAGCTGCAAAAGATGAGAAAAAAGAAGAGCGGAAAGTGGGATAAGAAATGAATATAAGCGAAGAATTGATTGAGCAGATTGTTAAGGCTACCATCAGCGAGATCTTTAAAGAAAATAGCAGTAACACCATCAGTGAAGAAAAGGTAAAGGATCCCAGCGGCATTATTCTGATCAAGTCCGACAAAGTAAAATGCGAGCCCTTTGGAGGTGCAAAGGGTGTTACATTAAAAGATGTTGTAACGCTTGAGGAAGCCCCAAGGATGGGAGCTGGCATTATGGAGCTGGATCATACAAGCTTTGAATGGACGTTGACCTATGATGAGTATGATATGGTAATTGATGGGGAGCTGGAATCCCAAGGGAAGTCATATCCATTTTCAGACAAAGTCAACTGCTCGCTATGCCTATTTTGTTTATCCTGCGAATTGGCAGGAGCAGTCATAAGTATTAGTTATTGAGCGGATGACAGGGGGACGGGGTTGTTGTCACACAAGTGACAACAGCCCCGTCCCTCTGTCATCCTTTAATAAGTAAAGCGCTGAACTATTTATTGGATTTCGGAAAGTAATTACAGTAAATGGTTTTATTTTAATGTAATTTATTGGAAGAGAGTGTATAATGGAATAAATCTGGATTAATTCTTTTGTTATGGGCTAATAATATCAGACGCTTGTTAATATATTATTAATATTGGTAAATTGGGCAATAAGATTAAATCTGCTATAAATAGTGAAATAATAGGTTCTAACAGAACCATCTACTTAATTCTGTTAATGAAATTTAAATATTTCGGAGAAATATAGAATCATAATGCTAATATGTTAAAAAAGCACATCGTTGTAATTATCAAGATTTTAACCACAATGTATAAAAATATTTAGATTCTTTTATGGAGAGTAGGATTAATTAGTATGAAAATATTTTACGCAATTTTAGTTTTTAGTATAATAATATTGATTCATGAGCTAGGGCACTTCTTAATAGCAAAAAAAAATGGTATTAAAGTAATTGAATTTTCTTTTGGCATGGGACCCCGAATTATAAGTTTTATGAGAAAAGATACAAGATATTCACTAAAAGTATTCCCAATTGGGGGATCTTGCATGATGCTAGGTGAAGATGGTTCTGATCTTGTGCATGAAGAAGGATCTTTTGCTAGTAAAAATGTCTGGTCAAGGTTCTCTACAATATTTGCAGGACCACTATTTAATTTTATATATGCATTTATTCTTTCA
>JAQZBD010000167.1 GCA_029239235.1 Herbinix sp. | reverse complement strand
CATTGCCATGCCCTGGCAGGTATATATGGTACCCCAGTTCATTATGATGCGCGGTATGGGACTCAATGATAAATTACTGGCAATGATATGCCTGCAGGCTTTTTCGGCTTTCGGTGTATTCATGATGAAACAGTTTTATGAAGGAATACCGAATGACTTATGTGAGGCAGCACGAATCGATGGTATGAATGAATACACCATCTATGCCAAAATTATGCTGCCCTTATCTAAACCGGCTTTGTCGACACTGACGATTTTTACCTTTGTTAGTACCTGGAATGATTATTTAGGACCCTTAATTTATTTGAAGACGGAAAGCAAGAAAACGATTCAATTGGGTCTGAGAATGTTTATCGGACAGTATTCTTCCGAATATGGGCTAATCATGGCGGGTTCCGTGGTATCTTTGATTCCGGTAATCCTGGTATTTTTAGTTTTACAGAAATACTTTGTGGAAGGTGTTGCATCCTCTGGTTTAAAGGGTTAGAACAAATTGATTATTTTATTTGCGGATGGGGCTGTTGTAAAACTGCCCCATTTGCCTGTCAATGATAGAAGTTGAAAGAAAGAGGTATTGATATGCTATTTGAGAATATGCCAAGGATTACGGAGGAGGAAGTGAAGGAGGCTCTCCGGTTTGCTTATAGCGAAGGTGATTTTTATCAGCCCATAGAAAATGATGATTGGACTACCGGTTTTTGGACAGGAGAGATATGGCTTGCTTATGAATACAGTGGGGATGAGAGACTGAAGAAGGCAGGAGAGCTTCAGATCCAAAGCTTTTTAAACAGAATTGATAACAAAATAGCAGTGGATCACCATGATATGGGATTTCTTTATTCACCCTCCTGCGTCGCCGGATATAAGCTGATTGGGGACAGGAGCGGAAGAGAAGCGGCCATAAAGGCAGCGGATCAATTGATTACGAGATATCATCCCGTGGGAGAGTTCCTGCAAGCCTGGGGAGCTATGGATGAACCGGGGAATTACCGTTTAATTATCGACTGCCTGATAAATCTTCCATTGCTCTACTGGGCATCGGAGGAAACCGGTGAGGATAAGTACCGTGATATAGCGGAAAAACATATCCATACTGCAATTAAGAACGTGATTCGTGAAGATTATTCCACCTGGCATACCTTTTTCTTTGATATGGCTACCGGTGCGCCGGATCACGGTGCAACCTGCCAGGGCTACCGTGACGGTTCCGCCTGGGCAAGAGGGCAGGCCTGGGGCATCTACGGAAGCGCATTGGCTTACAAATATACAAAGAGGGAAGAGTATATTGAGATATTTAAGCATGTAACACAGTATTTTCTGGAGCATTTGCCAAAGGATATGATACCCTTCTGGGATCTGGAATTTACAGATGGCGATGACCAGCCGAGGGATTCCTCCTCGGCATCGATTGCAGCCTGCGGAATGCTGGAGATGATTAAGTACATGAATACGGAAGACGCTTCCATTTATAAGAATCTGGCCGAGCAGATTATGAAATCCGTCTATGACAATTATGCGGTAAAAGATCCTAAGGTTTCCAACGGACTGGTGCTTCACAGTACTTACTCAAATCATTCACCCTATAATACCTGCAATCATTATGGTGTGGATGAATGTAATTCCTGGGGGGATTATTTCTATATGGAAGCTTTGACAAGGCTACAGAAAGACTGGATACTATACTGGTAAAGGAATAAGCATTGTCCGGGCGGCCGGAGTTAAATTTATTGATCTGGAGGATAGTGGCATGAGAACGGATTGGGAAGGAAAATTATATGGCAAGGCTGATTTTCAGGAATTGCTGCTGGAAATCATAACTCCGTTAATTCCATATTATAGTGAGGAAAAGGCTCAGTTGAAACTGGGTGTAACGGCAACGAATTATGACAAAAGGGCAATTTATCTAGAGTCATTTTCAAGACCCCTGTGGGGGCTGGTTCCGTTCTGGGCCGGCGGAGGAAGTTCACAGATATTTGAAGAAATCTACCGAAAAGGGCTTGCGGCAGGTACGAATCCGGAAAGTAAGGAGTACTGGGGAGGCTTTCACGCCTTTGACCAGAGATTTGTGGAAATGGCAGCAATTTCCTACGGTCTGATCCTGACACCGGAAAAGGTGTGGGAGCCCTTGAGTGAACAGGAAAAGGAGCATTTGGCAAATTGGCTATATGGAATCAATGAACATGAACTTCCGATCTGTAACTGGGTCCTGTTTGCAGTTCTGGTTAATCTGGCTTTAAAAAAACTGGGGAGAAAATATGATGCAGAGAAGCTGGAGTATTATTTAAAGGGAGCAGATACATTCTATCTCGGAGACGGATGGTATCAGGACGGGGATTCAGGGCAGAAGGATTATTATATTTCCTTTGCAATCCATTTCTACAGCCTCTTTTATGCAAAGGTGATGGAACAGGAAGATCCGGCAAGATGCAGATTATATAAAGAAAGGGCGGAGCTTTTCACAAAGCAGTTTATTTACTGGTTTGACGATCATGGGGCTGCATTGCCCTACGGTCGGTCGCTGAGTTACCGCTTCTCCCAGGTGAGTTTCTTTTGCGCATGCCTTATGGCGGATGTGAATCCTTTTCCTATCGGGGTCATGAAAGGCTTAATCGTAAGGCATCTGTGTGAGATGCCGGAACTGAAAACACAGATGCTGCTTCCTTATGCTGATATGCTGATACGGCGCTATCCAAACCATTCCACAGCCTATGTTCCGGGAAAGTACAGCCCAAAAGGACACGGACAGACTCCCGCAAAATACGGAAAATTTGCCTATGATACAAGATTTGCCGTTAATGTGGCAAAATCAAATTTTGAAATACATGAAGCGGCACCGGATAATATGCTTGCATTTTATATCAATGGCTACGTATATGTGCGCAGAATATGTGAGGAATATTGTGTTACAGAGACAGAGGTAACCTCAAAATGGATTCCTTATCCGGGAATTACAGTAGAATCAACGATAATACCGACGGAGTATGGGCATATAAGAAAGCATGCAGTAATCAGTGATATGGAATGTATAGCCTATGACTGTGGATTTGCAGTAGAGATTGACATAGAGGGCGAGCTTCTTACGGAAGAAAGCTGCATGGCACAGGTAGAGAACGCTTATTCCTTATGCCGGGTTAGGGCAGTAGCTCGTGGCGGGAAGGGGAAGGTGATTTTAGCGGATCCAAATACGAATTTACTTCACCCAATGACAAGGATTCCGGCTATTTGCTATCAGCTTCAGAAAGGAAGGACTGAAATCATTACAAAAGTGGAGGTAGAGTATTATTATCATGAGTGATAGCTAAATGAGGAGTATGCGAGTATTTTGATCGGCTGATCCATTCACTCGGCGTCCATTATTACTTCATCATAATGTCTGTAATTATCATATTAAATATTAAAGCTGCCATTTTTATAATTATGAATAAGAAGATCGTAGCGGTGATCGCCGTAATTGCAGCAGTTGCTACTGGGTGTATGGTTTTTCAGGAGAAAATACTGATTAATCGGATATGCAATGGGTAATGAGTGAAGATAGATGGAAGAAAAGCTTTCAGTTAGGCGATAAGAATAAGCAGCTCTTGTTAATTGTCTTATTCTTATCGCTTTTTATAGTTGGTATAGGGTTATATTAGTGCAGTATATAAGCTTTGTTAATAATGAGATACACCTACAAGAATGGATTGCCCATGTTTATCCTTTGTATCGATCTGAATAGAAAAAGGAGTTAAGCTTATAACCTTGATACAAGTATCCTTGTGAACGACCTCTTTTGCATCAAATTCAAAGTGAAGTTCTATAAGCTGATCGTCCTTTGTGGGATCACTGATTGCAATTTCGGTACGGTTAAGCTCTTTCCTCACGAGGACGCAGCACTGGGTATTTGAAGAAATACCGGCGGCTTTATATGCTTCTGTATTCCAGAAATTCACACATAGAAGCTGATTAGAGTTCTGCCTGATGGCATGGGCTGAAGAGGAATTCTCGAGTATCTCTATAGATGGAGCATTGGCATATTCCCTTACAGCATCAGCAGTAAAGCCGGGTAATATTACATATGCATAACTTGCATCTTTTGGACGTTTGCCATGCTCGATGTAGAAGGGAGCAAAGTCATTTTCGCATTTGTTTTCCGGGTTCACTTCCACCGTGTTCCAAGTGCCTTCCCTATGTTCACGGATTACAGTTACTTCTGTTTCCTCGGGGAAATAGTAGCCTATATCGGAGGTTTCGCCGCAATTCCCTGTGATGTGAAGGGTTTTTGTAGGTATTGTAGCGTTGCTAAGACTAAAAACCTCGTTATTTATTGTTATCACATTAGCGTTGTTCTCTAAGCGTTTGTTGTCAATGACAGTCTCTATCGGGTTGCCTGTTGGAGAAGTGATTCCGCTGCCAAGGCAGACAATTTCATGATCCAGCATGAACCAGGATTTCTTTACTTCCAGACTTTTGTCCTTACTAAGCCCTTGTCCTCGGTATTGCATTCCGGCGATTCCGATATTACCAAGGGATGCACCGCCTGCAAACTTATATACGTTCTTACTCTCAGGCAAATACCAGTTATAGTAGGGGTCATTCACTCTGTCCGGGCTGCGGTCAACGGTGGTACCGGGCAGTCTTTGCATATCGACAGTAGCGTAATAGCCCTGATTGTATTGATCCGCATCAGAAGTATAGAGATAGGTTACTCCATCCGCCATATGCCAGAATTTACTGCTTTCTCCATTTAAATACTCATAGCAGGCGATGTTTTGGCTATGCATGGAAACAGCGAAACCAAAACCCTTTGCCAGATGAACTGCTTTGCTGACAACACCGAAATTGTAATGTCCGATTAATTCCCCGCGGGGTGGTATTTCTGCTGCCAGAACCTTTTCATATACCTCTGCCAGAGATGGTAAAATATAGTACTCACCTCGAACATATTCATCCTTTAATAAATCCTTACCTGTATCATTCTTGGAGAGCCATTCTTTGAGCATAGCAATCGTTCTGGTTTTCTCCGGCTCAGGCATTATCACGGAAATATAGCATAGTGAACGGATTACAAAGCGCCCGATCATGTTGTCCTGATTGAAATATCGTGATACTTCACGGCCCCTCGCGAAGTCCATAACCCTTCCATTGTAAATGATGGGTTCATAGGCTTCATGAATCAAATGATAGAAAAATTCTTTCTTTTCCTCGGAGAGCGTGATTAAATCAGTACCATCAAAGGCATAGAGCAGACCGCAGAAAATATTTAATAAATGCTTTCCATAACCGCCTGTATAGGCAAACATATAGTGCTGAAGGAAGGAGCCGTCCGGGTAAAAGCCATCGTCGTATATTTTACCATGACCCAGTATTTGCACCGGATTTGCATAAACAAGGATTGTCTGGAGCCAATCGTTCGCTTTTTCAATCCATTCGGTTTCTTTACGTAAAATTCCGGTTAAGTAATGGACATGGCACTTCCACATTAAATTGGCTCCGCCCTCAACCTGTCCGCGGGAGGTTAAGGAGTAGGCATTTTGAAAATGCAAAATAGTATCTGTCCATTTTTTGATTTCCGCCTCCCGGTTATCCAGATCATCGTATAGTAAGATAAGGATATTGAGCACACGTAAAGGCAAACCGATTTGTACTGCCCACCAGTTTTCGGGTGAGGTGGAAAGATTATATTCTGTCTCATATAGATGATCCAGTTCCGAGAATATATGCGCCTTTATTCCTTCATCTGCGTAATGTCTTGTCCCTTTTGTACAGTAGGAAACTGTAAGTGCATGCAGCTTGAAAAATGGGGAGAAGTACACAATGTGACTGTTGTCGTTGGTATCTTCGACCTCCGTATCTGCCATGCGTTCGAGAGAGGAAATGATTTGTTTACCGTGTTCACTCTCTGGATTCCAAGCTTTTCCAAGTAAATAGTCACGCCAGTTTTGGCGCCATAGATCAAATTTATCCATCCTCATACCATATCCTTCTTTATAGTTGATTCACTTATTTTACCAAATGCTTCTATCTGTGTGAGTGCAGGAAAAGGAGATTCATCCTCCGCTTTCATCAGCTCCTTTAGTACAAGCCAGGTGATATCTTTCTTATCTATATGAATATGCTGTGGTGTAGCTAGCTTTTCAAGGGGAAAAACCTCCTTGCTGCCGTCTGAAAACTCAAGGGTTGCCTTAACCCAGTAGCTGTCGTGAGGATAGTCGGCACGGAGGGTAAGAGCAATACAATCAAGATTTACAGGCAGGCCGAATTCAATGGTAAGCTCTGCCTTAGGGTCTTTATTAATGCCCCAGCTCTGGAAGGGGTATGGGTAATGGGCATTATTTGCAAAAATGCCGTCAATCGCATTGCGCGCAGCAAAAAGTGATTCATTTCTTGTCTCAACATTGGCCGAAGCATGAGGATACATACCGCTGGTGTTATGTCCGTCAAAGGGATTCAACGCCAGATTCCTTCGTGCTCTTACAAATTCAGGATTAGCCTCCTTTGCAGTTATTAGATGCTGCAAGGATTTAAAAGCACGGGGAGAATAGCAAACGCGATTCATTAATCCAAATGGAATAGTAAAGCTGGCATGGCTTTCTACATAAACAATACTTGGTGCAATTGTGTCTTCAAAGCAAACCTCATACAATCCTGCTTTTTCCGGTACAAAGTGTAGAACGTCACCCTTTTTATATTTATTCTTATAAACAAGCGTGACATTTTCCTCACCGGTATGTTCGCATAAAATACTACCCTTTTTATCAGTTACATATAATTTCATCATAATTCACCGTCGAGATGGTTTGTCTCGACTTTCCTCCTTTCCCTTCATTCTAATATTTTATCAATAGAAATCTTGAAATGGGTAGAAATAATGTGTTATAATTAGAAAAATTAGATTGGATAATTATATCTTCTCAATTGGGTTCTCACACAGTAATTTTTAAATTACACTAAATCACGAAATTGATGCTGCAAGCACATCATTTCTATGTCGAAGGCATCATAGAAAGAGAAGCTATGAATATTAATGAACTACAAAAATTTATTGGTGATGCACTACAAGTTCCTGTTTATATTTTGAACGAGGAAACTATAAATGCATTTGAAAAAACAAATTGCTTTATGAAAGAGGTGCAGCCATATTATACTATGGAAAATATTACGCTGCACAGCGGCCTTGTTCAAGAGAATATTTTTTATGAAATACGGGACTTGTTAAATACCCACTTAATATTATTCCGGTTTTCCGGTGAGAGTGTTGCAATCGGCCCCTTTGTAGAAGGTTCCTGGGATGATACTCATGCGGAAGAATTACTTGCGAAGCTGAAATTACCGTCAACCTATTTTGTGCCCTTTAAAATGTATTACTGTGGATTTCAAAAAGAAAATGTCCAAACAATTATGCGTGTTGTCAGTGCAGCACTGAACGCTTTTACAGGTAAGAAATGGAATTTAAAACACCGAGTCTTAAACGGTCAACCAAATATTGAGGCAGCTTTGGATTATAGTATCATAGCAGAGCAGGATTTTTCCCTTGTTGAAAAGAGATATATGATAGAGAATCGTTTTTTTGATAGCTTCAAATCCGGTGATGTTCAGAAAATTATGAGGGCACACAAAAATATGCGTCCAATGGGAGCCGGTATTAGTTATTGGATGACAGAGAAGTATGTCAGTGAAGGAGCTACAGCGGTTCGTACGCTCTGTCGAAAGGCAGCAGAAGCGGCAGGGGTTAATGTCCTTGTAGTGGATGCAATTTCTCAGGAATTTGGTCAAAAATGCGGTTTGAATCGTGATCCCATTAAGGTGACTGCAATTATGGAGGAGATGGTACTTCGGTTTGCCAATGCGGTGGCGGAGGCGAAAGTGGCACACTATTCCAACCCGCTTCGAAGAGTGATTGATTATATTAATTTACATCTATCCAATGGATTAAGTATGAAGGAGCTCTCCGAGGTTGCAGGAATATCCCCAAGTCACCTGTCTAAGTTATTTAAACAGGAAACCAACTTAACTACCTCTGAATTTATTGCAAATGCCAGATGCGAAAAAGCAGCCGAGCTGTTAAGAAAGACTGAGCTGTCTGTGCAGGACATTGCGGCTTTTGTGGGCTATATTGATAATAATTATTTCGTAAAAGTATTTAAGAAGTGGAGCGGTAAAAGTCCGACGCAGTATCGAAAAACAAATATATAATTTACTATTATAAATATATTATTTCTATTAACCTCCCATTCAATTTTGGTATGATGCAACTATTGAATAGGAGGTTTTTTATGTTAAGTGAACAAAATCAAATATGGTTAGACAAAGCGTACAATCTTTTGCAGGAAAAAATGAAAAGAGAACTGGAGCGGGTTGGTTCAAAGATACCATTCGCAGCAATAAACGGACAGTTTCACGACTTGATGATGCCGGACGGTATTTCCTGGTGGACGAATGGTTTCTGGACCGGACTGCTTTGGCAGATGTATCATGCTACCAAGGAGGAAGATTACAAGGCAGTTGCACAAGAGACGGAAGAACGCCTGGCGGAGGCTCTAGTGACCTTTGATAAGTTGAATCATGATGTTGGATTCATGTTTATGCCATCCTCTGTTGCGAATTACCGATTAACTCAAAATGCAAAATCAAAGAGCAGAGCTCTTCATGCTGCTAATTTACTTGCGGGTAGATTTAACCCTACAGGTGAATTTCTAAGAGCCTGGGATACGAATTCCTTTGGAAGCGGTGACGTGCGGGGCTTTATGATCATTGACAGTCTTATGAACCTGCCGCTACTTTACTGGGCAAGTGAAGAAACCGGGGATCCACGCTTTGCAGCAATTGCAAACAAGCATGCCTTTACCTCCTTACATAGTATTCTTCGCCCTGATGGCAGCTGTAATCATATCGCAGCCTTTGATCCGGAGTCAGGAGAATTCCTTGGCGGCATTGGAGGACAGGGCTATGGGGAAGGCTCCTCCTGGAGCCGCGGTCAGGCCTGGGCGGTATATGGCTATGCATTGACTTACCGCTATACCAAAAAGGAGGAATTTCTAAATTCCGCAAAACAATGTGCCCACTATTGCATTTCAAGTCTGGCAATGAGCAATTGGCTCCCGCTTTCTGATTTTAGAGCGTCTGCAGAGCCTGTTAAGTACGACAGCGCAGCGGCTGCAATTATCGCCTGCGGTTTGCTTGAATTAGCTGAGCAGGTATCAGAATATGAAACATCCCTTTATACCGGAGCGGCTATACAGATGTTAAAGGCTGTGGAAGAAAAATTTGCGAACTGGAATTTAGAAGAGGATGGGATCTTGACCGGCAATGCAACCATGTATCACGATGATCGGCTCTCCGGTATGTCCATCATTTATGGCGATTATTATTTTTCAGAAGCAATTCTCCGGTTGAAGGAGAAAGCTATCATGATCTGGTGAGGTAAAACTATGAGCGAAATTAAATATGAATTTGCACATCTTGGAATGAATCATGGAACGCCGGAGGAGGCGAAAAATACAGCAGAGCTGCTGTTAAAGTTATTTGGATTTAGAAATTATGATATCGGCAGCTCAATCTTTTCCTCCGGTGCCTTTGAGTTAGTGAAATCTGAATATAAAGGAACAAAGGGACATATCGGCATTTACACAAGTGATATGGAGCTTGCGATGGAGGAACTGGAGGGTCAAGGCGTGAGATTTGATTATGAAAGCTTGCAAAAAAAGCCCGATGGTCAGTATGTTTCTATATATCTTAAGGATGAAATTGCAGGCTTTGCCTTTCATTTATTACGAAAGCCGGAGAACACGAATTAGTGTAGGCAACACGATAAGCTAGAAGGATATCAAATGATTATGTAAAAGCCATTGAAGTGTTTGGAGTTTTATATGGAATAGAAAAATGTCATGTTGCACAATATATAATAGTTAAATATGTTATAAATGTACAAAGTGATGATAATGGAAGAATAATTACTATTTCGAATATATTATTGCTAACAGATAAATCGTTTTTTTGCTATTATCTTTGCATACAGACAATTGGAGGAGGATTTTATATGTCTAAAGAAAAGGTAAAAAAAGCCCCGAACCCGGATCGATTACCGGTGGGCAAGTTCTTTGCTTGGCGTGCCAGCGCATTTTCCATGGCGGCTAACTTTATTGTAATGGGGTATCTAACGATTTATTGTACGGATACATTAAAAATGCCGCCGGCGCTGGTTGGTGCATTATTACTCGCCAGCAAGCTGCTGGATGGAGTTGGTGAATTGTTCGCAGGCTATCTCGTTGACAATACAAAAACACGGTTTGGCAAGGGACGACCCTATGAGCTGTGCTTGATTGGTTTATGGATCTTTACCGGTTTGCTTTTCTCAACACCGGAGTTTGGGATGGTAGGAAAGTCTGTTTGGGTAGTGGTATGCTATACCATGGTTATGTCCGTATTTCAAACCTTATTTGCAGCTGCTCAAAACCCCTATATGGTTCGTGCCTTTGCAAATAAGAATGTATTTGTAAAGCTGCAGTCCTATGGCGGCATAGTAGGTACCCTGCTTACAGCAATTGTTTCAATTTCCTTTCCTATGATGATGAGGCGTTTTGCCACCTCCCCGAAGGGCTGGTCAATGCTTGTGATCGCATATGCAGTACCTTTGTTACTGATTGGTTTAATCCGCTTTTTTACCGTAAAAGAGGTTTACGATAGAGATCAGGGAAATACTGAGAAGATTAAATTATCGGAAGCCATACTTATGTTGAGAACGAATAAGTATGTGTGGATGCTTGCTGGAGTCACTCTTATTATACAAATGATGATGGGTATGAATGCAGCACAATATTATTTTACCTACATAGTTGGTGATATCGGTAAGTATGGTACTCTACAAGCATTGACTATTGTTTTGCTACTAGTAATGTTTGTTTTTCCGAAATTTATTAAAGAGTTTTCCATCTCAACCTTAATTGGTGCCAGTGCAATTTTTGGATTAGTAGGTTATCTGATTAACTTCTTGGCTGGTTCCAATATGACCATTTTAGCTATTGGATTTATTTTAACAAGCCTTGCATCTCTGGCTCCCTCTTATCTTGTGCCTATCATGGTGCTAGACTGTGCAACTTACAATGAATGGCTGGGAAATAAGAGAATGGAAGGAACACTAAGCTCTCTGAATGGTTTTGGAACAAATTTGGGCTCCGGTATTGGCTCCGCTATTGTTGGATTCTTTCTTGGTGCAGCCGGATATGTTGGCGGTGCGGCTGTTCAGACACCGGAAGCTTCCTTTATGATAAAAAGCTTATACAGCTTTGTTCCGGCAGCCATGTATTTATTGATGTTCATTATAATGCGCAAAAGTAGTAGCCTAAAAGAAAGGTGAATCGTATGGAGAAAGAGGATCAAAAGCAATTTGGCTGGTGCTTTATCGGCACTGGTATGATAGCAAAGCATGTTAATATGTTTCTTGAACGGTCGATTAATCACAGAATTATTAGTGTGTTTTCCCGCTCATTAAATAATGCAGTAGCTTTTGCAGAAAGTACTGGGGCAACTGCGTCTTCAACAATAAAGGAGGCAATAACAGCTAAGGAGGTGGAAGGGGTTTATATTGCAACACCCACCTCGACTCATTACGCAATTGCGAAAGAATGCATTTTACAGGGTAAACATGTATTGATAGAAAAGCCCTTTACAGAAACAAAAGCTGAAGCGGAAGAGCTGTTTGCACTTGCAAAAGCCAACAATGTGTATCTATGTGAAGCCATGTGGACTTGGTTTTCGCCAGTTGCACGGGAAGTAAAGAGATGGGTGGAAACAGGAGCAATTGGCTCAGTTGAAAAAGCTGTTTTTAAGCATGGCAGGCATCCCAAGCATCCGCCAAAGAGTGAAAATGAGCTGAGAAACAGGAGTGCGCTAATGGAGCTTGGAGTATACTCAATCGCTTATGCTTATAATTTATTTGGTATGCCAATATCCATGACCTGCAATGCAAAAATGAAAGACGGCTTTGACGAGAGTGATATCATTACGATGCAATTTACTAATAATGTGGTCGTAGAGGCAGAAATAACAGACGCGGCTATTTTGGATGAGCAGCTTACGATTTTCGGAACAAATGGACATATTAAAAATCCTGTTTTTCATTATTCAGCAGAAGCGATACTGATAAAAAACAATGAAAGTACGGAAACAACACAAGGAAACCCCTGGTACGACAATGAATTTGATTTGGTTGCCGCGGAAATTCGTCAAGGGAAAACGATAAGTGATTTTGTGCCGCCGGAAAGTACTTTAAACGTGATGAGCTTATTAGATCAATGTCTGGAGCAAATTGGTAAGTGAGAAAAAGGTTTGGGTATGAGAAAGGTATAAGTATGAGAAATATTTGACTATGAGAAATATTTTGAGAATCACAAAGTCATAATATTGCTACTAGAA
>JAQZBD010000166.1 GCA_029239235.1 Herbinix sp. | reverse complement strand
AACAGCAGAAATTGAATTAGGTACCTATTACTTGAATCCAACCAGAACATGGTTTATCGGAGGCAAGCAGGGAAGTGCGTTTATTGAGGGCTTTGAGGGTAAGGGAAGAATCGTAAGAACAAGACATCTGCTAGAGAATGTGCCAGGCAAGATTACCATGACTGCCTCTGGTCCTACCAGATCCTTTGGTCCTCCGGAACCCGGTCTATTATACGAGGAGGAGCTGCCGAAGGTAGAAACCTCACATATAGAATTCTTTAAGAACTATCATAGTACTTTAAACGGTAAAGAAGAGCTTGCCATTAAGCCAAGAGAGGTAAGAAGAGTATTAAGCTTCATGGACGCAGTGAGAAAATCAGCAAAGACCAATACGGCAATCCAGTTTGAATAGGATTAATAATATCCGAATCGAAATCAAAAGCAAGAGCGAATCAATTCGAAATCCGATTATATCAGATTGAAAAACAGCTTTAGGCATTGCATAACTAAAAAGAGCAACTAAAATAGAGGTAGATACAAACCAGTTATAACACCTACTAGATTATTGAGAAGTGACAGAGTTTATACATGAACTAAAATTTATACATGAACTAAAAAAAGAAATTATGGGAGGCAAATTTATGAAGGATGGCAAATTACAAATTGGTATTGTTGGTTGTGGTGGAATAGCAAATAATAAGCATATGCCAGCACTGAAAAAGTTAGCAGACAAGTGTGTGATGACTGCGTTCTGTGATATTGTTCCTGAAAGAGCTGAAAAAGCAGCAAAGGAATTTGGTGCAGCAGATGCAAAAGTATATACAGATTACCTGGAGATGTATAAAGATAAGGATCTGGACATTATTCATGTGCTGACACCAAACGTGGTACATTGCCCTGCCACTGTAGCAGCTTTTGAGGCAGGCAAGCATGTATTATGTGAGAAACCAATGGCACATACCTCGGAAGATGCAAAAAAGATGATGGACGCTTGGAAAAAGAGCGGAAAGCAATTTACCATCGGATATCAAAATAGATTTAGAGATGAAATTAGGTCTTTACATAAATCTTGTGAAGCAGGCGAGCTTGGTGATATCTACTATGCGAAAGCACATGCAGTAAGAAGAAGAGCAGTTCCCACCTGGGGGGTATTCCCGAACAAGGCATTACAGGGCGGCGGACCACTCATCGATATCGGTACTCATGCACTCGATATTACCTTATGGATGATGGACAATTACAAACCGGTTAGTGTAACCGGATCTGTATTCTATAAGCTTGGCAGCTTACCTCAAGCAACAGAAGGAAATATGTTTGGTCCTTGGGATCCCGAGACCTATGAGGTAGAGGACTCTGCGTTCGGTATGATTAAAATGGAGAATGGAGCTGCGATTTATCTGGAAGCTGCCTGGGCGCTCAATGTATC
This sequence comes from Herbinix sp., assembly GCA_029239235.1. Lineage (GTDB taxonomy): Bacteria > Bacillota > Clostridia > Lachnospirales > Lachnospiraceae > Mobilitalea. Next base: position 11,224 of record JAQZBD010000166.1, on the reverse strand, counting down.
TGAATCAAAAGAAGCATCCACTACCCTCTGCGGAACAAAAGCTGGCGCTGAAGTAAAATCAGGTATGAGTTACAAGGAAAATCAGTTAATCTACAACCGCGGACATCATGGCTTATTAACAGAAGAGCTGATTTCCTCTGCCGGAAATATTGCATACTTTGAAGGCGGCACAGGTGAGCCTGGATACTTGGAAGCAAAACAGTGGCTGGATGCAGTTATTAACGATACTGAACCTCTTGTTAAACCAGAGCAGGCCTTTGTAGTAACACAGATTTTAGAGGCAATCTACGAATCAGACCGTACCGGTAAGGAAGTATTTTTAAATAAGTAAATGAACTGGCTGCTTCGCAGGAAGCAGGAAAAAGAGTTTTCGATAGTTCGATGATATAAATGGAGGAAAGATATGAAATTAGGTTTTGTAAGTGCGATCTTAGATCAAAGCTCATTTGAGGAAACAATCGATACCGCCAGCGAATTAGGCTTTGGATGTGTGGAGCTTGCATGCTGGCCTCAGGGAAAGGCAGAGCGTCGCTATGCAGGTGTAAGTCATCTGAATGTAGATGAGCTGGATGACAAGAAGATAGAATATATAAAAGGTTACCTCGCAGAGAAAAAGGTTGAGATTTCATCACTGGCATATTATCCAAACGCAATGGATGCAGATATAGAGAAGAGAAATACAGCGATAGAGCATCTGGGGAAACTAATCGTAGCAAGTAACCGTTTAGGAATTGGAATGGTTACTACCTTCATCGGCAAGGATCAGACAAAGACAGTAGAAGAAAATATCGAGCTGTTTAAGGAAATCTGGCCTTCCATCATTAAGTTAGCAGAAGAGAATAACGTGAAGGTTGCGATTGAAAATTGTCCAATGCTCTTTGGAAAGGAGCAATGGCCGGGCGGTCAGAATCTGGCAACCACACCGAGCATCTGGAGACAATTGTTTGAGATTATTCCAAGCAAAAACTTTGGTTTGAATTATGATCCTTCCCATTTCGTATGGCAGATGATCGATTACATTAAGCCAATTTATGAGTTTAAGGATAGAATCTTCCATGTACATTACAAGGATATCAAGGTTTATCGTGATAAACTTGACCAGGTCGGAATTATGGCATATCCATTAAGCTTTATGTCACCAAAGCTTCCTGGACTTGGCGATGTAGACTGGGGCAAATATGTAAGCGCCTTAACCGATATCGGCTATAATGGTTATACCTGTATTGAGGTAGAAGATAAAGCCTTCGAAGGTTCTCAGGAAGCAGTGCTTAACAGCTTAAAGTTAAGCAAGAGATATATTGAACAATTTGTGATCTAATATCTTGATTATTAGTTGATCGAGGATTTTTGATGATTGTATTCTTAAGTGTTATAAGCTGCATAGGAATCCGGGGGGGATAATTTTCTTAGGCAGGACTGATAACACCTGAGTAAATGATACAGTAATGAAAAATTAGAATGGAGAAATAAGATGAAAGTTTTGGGGATTTCCTTTGGTAGAAAGAATAAGAACTGTGATATTTTAGTTAAGCAAGCGCTGTTTGCTGCACAAGAAGCGGGTGCGGAAGTAAAATTCATTAATACGATGAATATGAAGATCAGCCATTGCACCGGTTGTGGAGCTTGTAGTAAATTAAGAGATCAGGGCAAGCAAATCAAATGCGTTGCAATTAAGGATGATTATCTTGAGCTTGAGAATGAGATTCTGAATGCAGATGGTATCATTGTAGGGGCACCGGTATATTCTATCGCACCTACTGGTCAGCTTAAGAACTATATCGACCGTTTTGGAGCAGCACATGATAGAGCGGCAGCACTGGCAGAGCAGGATAAGCGTATCAAAGCAGGTGCAGAGGAGCTTCTTGATCCTAGAGTATTAGCTGATAAATATGTAGCTTATATCTCTGTTGGTGGAGCAAAAACACCGGATTGGGTATCTATGGGTCTTCCAAATATGCATATGTTTGGTATGTCAACTGTAATGAAAACAGTAGGTCAGATTGATGCTTATAACATGGGAACTGCAGTAAGTCCAATACTTGAGGATGAACTGATGGAGCAGACTGCAAAATTAGGTAAGCATTTAGCCGAGTCCATCGGTAAACCATATGATCAGGTAGAATGGCTGGGAGAAGAAGGAGTCTGTCCAGTTTGCCATAATTCCATTATTACCATCGGAAAAACTACAGAGGTACTATGCCCATTATGTGGTATTCATGGAAACCTCTCTATTGAGGATGGTGAAGTAAAAGTAACCTTTAGTGAAAAAGAGCAGAATAGAGCAAGAAATACTCTGGAAGGTTTAACAGAGCATTATCATGAGATCCAAGGCTTTATATAACGATATAACGACATAGCGATTGGCAAAATCCTGTATATATGAGTACGAGGAAAATAGAGTCTTATATATCATATAGCGGGAAATCTAATGCTAGGGAAGCATTTTTGAAGCCCTGCCATTAGATGCACGGCGAGAGAAAAATCGCCTTTTATCAGAAGGATATACCAGCCTCTGGTACTATGCTATAGAAAACCCGATATTGGTGTTTTCTATAGCTTTTTTAATAAACTTTTATAGGAGGTTAACTATGGGATTTGCAATGAGAATGAAGATTAATGAAGAGATTATCAAAACAAAGTCATTTCAGGCTATGTACATCAATGGAGCGAAGAATGGATTTGAATTTGATGTACAGCTTGCTTATTACAGAGGACATTTTCTTTCCGATATTGAGCTTTTGGAGGTCTATGTCGACGGAGAAAAGATGCCCCAGGAAGCGGTAACCTTTGAATTGAACGGAAAGGAACTTCCGATTTATAAACTGAAATATGCAGCTACAGAGTTCTGGAGTCAGGCTGCATCTGCAAGAATTCGCGTTATTAAAAAAGGCGGGTTATCTGTTGGAGAGCATGAGCTGGAGCTGAAGCTTATGCTGAGAGTACCGTATATGCAGATTGGGCCGGAACACAACTTTATGCCGTTAGACAGCGGAGATAAAGTGAAAGTTACAGTGACGGAGTAGAAGGAGGGCGATAAGGATGAGTAAGATAAAATTAGGTGTCAGCCTGTTCAGCTATGGAACAGAATATGCAAGATATCAGTATGATTTTGAGGAGTGCGTAAAGCAGGCCGCTTTAGCAGGAGCCTCAGGCTATGAAATTGTCGGATCACAGATGATTCCTTCCTATCCAAATGTAAGTGAAGAATTCTTAAAATTGGTGGAGGACTTACGTATAAAGTACGGCATTGGCCCGGAAGGATATGGTGCAAGTAATGATAAAGGAGTTCTCTACGACAGGAATTTAAATGATGATGAACTGCTGGCAGGCGCAATACTAGATTTAAAGGCCGCGAATAAGCTAGGCTGTAAGGTAATGCGTGCACAGTATATGCTGGGATCTGTTGCATTTGAGAAGCTGGCACCCTATGCAGAGCTTTATGATGTGAAGGTTGGAATTGAGATCCATAATCCGGATACTCCATCCTCTCCACATATTCAGGAATATTTAAATGTTATTAAGAAAACCGGATCAAAGCATCTGGGATTCGTCCAGGATTTCGGCTTCTTAGCAATAGCACCAAATAAGCCGAAATGGGATCGTGCCTTATCCTTAGGAGTAAAGGAAGAGCATCTTCAGATGGCCGCGGATATGAGATATGCGGGAGTAAGCTTACAGGAGGCTATGGCTAAGCTGCAGGAGGCAGGCGCTCATCCGGCTATTAATGAGTCACTACAAGGAATGTATGGATATGTACAGTTCAGATCAAGAGAGGTATTACCTGAATTGCTGGAGGAAATGAAGGAGATTCTGCCCTATACCTTCGAAATGCATACAAAGTTCCACTATCTGAGCGAGGATTGTGTAGAGCCTAGCATTCCTTATAAAGAAATATTGGAATGCCTGAAGGATACAGACTTTGACGGATATTTGATGAGTGAATACGAGGACGAAGCTTATTGCGGAGGAGAGTTGTTCACCAAAAGACATCTGGAGATGGAACGCAGGATACTGGGATTATAAGCTTTTTAATCAGAAAAAAATGAAAAACATTATAAAAAACTGCTGCAAATACATTTATAATTATTATTGCAGCAGCTTTTTTTATGAGAAGTTTTATTAGAATAGATTTAATGAATAAGAATAGCTTTAACCATGAATAAGCTTTAACTATGAATCGATTTAATCATTTTGTTTTAAAGTTTCCTTGAAATACTGATATAATTCACCTCATGTGGCTCCAAATCCAGAGTTATACAAAGAGAGTCCTCACAATTAGCATAAGAAATCTCCTGTCTGGGAATGCAAATACTCTTATAATAATCAACTTCGTTGATCTGCATATTAAGCATCATGTATAGCAATTCCTCCGGGGTGGAGTTACCCTGCTCCAGAATCTTAATACATTCATCCAGGAAGCATCCGCTGCTGCGGTTTAGAATGTGCTTTCTAATCTTATATCGTCCGGGAGGAAGATTAGTTAATTCGAATAAAAGTGTAGTCTTTTCACCCTGTTCAAAGACATTGTAGGTATTCTGATAGCTAATTCTATCCTGACAGTTAATGCAGAAATATTTATTATAATGAACATAATTATAAGCTAAGATTTGATATTTGTTATCATGAGAAGAAGTCATAATATAATTGGAGCCTTGAGCAACTAAATTGTTGCCAAGCCTGGATAAAAACTCAAAAGCATAATAGGAAGGCTTCCTGATGCCGTAAATATCAATAAGTCCAACGCCTGAGAGCACACCAGGCTGATCGGTAGCATATTCATTTGAGATATCTGTAAAGATATAATAACCAAGGGCATCCACTTCATTTAACAGCTCCATAGCATTCTTGCAAAGGAAGGCTGCCTGAAAGGCAGAGTTAGCTACAAAGGTTTCCGGTGATATCGTGGAATTAAAAACGGTGATATATACCGGTACCGGCTCTGACAGATACTGATGCAGTATGTCCTTGATTTGAGCCAAGACCTTTTTAAACCGGGATGGATCTGGTGAGAGGATACGATAGGACGATTGATTTAAATCTTCATTATACGTATTTGACTCATAAGGAAATAGATAGGCGGAGATAAAATCCGGTATAATGCCCTGTTCATTAAATTGCTTAATGATTTGAATAAAGTTCTCCATATTGCCGCTGGCATTAAAACCGGGACCTCCGATTCTGGTCTGTGGCAGATATTTTTGTATCACCTCAGAATATAATTGGTAGCCTTTGATATACTCAGTGGGAGGGATTAGTAAGTCCAGATTTTCACTCTGAGGGCACCATAGCTCGAACTTCCAATGAGATACATAGTCAATTCCAAAACGGTTGATACTGTGCTTTAATAGGGCATCCAGAGCATTGGTATGCCGTTGTATTTCTTTTTGCTGGGAAATATCATATTTTTTATCAATTAATCCTTCCTGCATATAAAATATTTTTTCGGGCTTATTGCCTAATTCAATAAGTGGATAAAGGTTGGCTTTTATTAAAAAGCTCATGATGTCATCAAAATTAGTAAAATTATAAACAGAGGAATTAGGTATCAAAGATACTATCTTATCTGAAAAAATATTTTCAAAGCGGGCATATTCAAACTTTAATGCATCCCGGCATTCGAGTACCATTTTATGAAAGTCATGGGACAATATATTTCTTGCAATTCCTACATTAATAATTTTTAAGCAGGGTAATTTCATGTCATTCTTGCGCGTAGTATCAATGATATTGCGATGAACAGTTCCACTAAGATCAGAAACGGTGGAATCTATATCAGATACCAGGTACTCCATATCCTGATCACCTGAGTTTACACGCTCGCTTACCTCGAGTAGGTCATTATTGAGAAAGGACTGCCGGTAGGCAGTAGGTGTCACGTTAAAAAATTCTTTAAAGGTTTTATTAAAGGAAGTAGTACTTGCAAAGCCGTTATTGAAGGCTATTGTAATAATGGAATGATTGGTATGCTTCAGCTCTTCCATAGCATGATCCATTCGGATCTTATTCAAGTACTTATTAAAATTTTCTCCAAAATTCTGTTTGATAAATTTGGACAAATACTGAGGGGTAAGAAACATGTAATCAGCTAATGTCTGCAGGTTTAAAGGCAGCGGATAATTCGTATTAATGTAATTAGCGATTTTATCAATGCGCTCACTGTAATTTGAATCATTGGAAGAAGCGCGATCCGAATTTCGATTGACTAAAAAATGATCGTTCAGATAGTCCATTAAGGAGTAAAGGAGGGAGCACATTTTTAGATGATTATCCTCCTTATTATAAAAAACAACCATGTCAGTTAAAATATTTTGCAAGGCATGATAATCATTCTTTCGACCAATAGAGGAATTACAGATGACCTCATAACCGGGTTTTATCATGCTGTGAAAAAAAGTACCAGGTATACTCACATCCAGGATGGTATTATCAGTAATCGACTCTATCTTATATTGATTACAGGGATATAAGAGGATGATATCGTCCTTTGTTAAGATATACTTTTCCCCGTTATCTTCAATCGAAATGGAACCCTTCATCACCATATAGAGCTGGTAATGCTCAGGAATATGTTGATTGGTCCTCTTAATATTAATCATCGATACATTAATCGTAGTTGCGAGATGAGAAAACAGATACATAAGTACCTCCGTTCTAAGTGACCCCACCCAAATAGAAAACCATTTTAGGAGAATTCAAAGGCAGGTTATTTTATCAATAAATCTATTTCCGTTAGTATAATGTCGTTCATATTCAAATGGCAGGAGAGTGTCAGCAGCTCTGTAACCTCCTTCTTATAGATCTTAAAGGAGGGTATACTGATGCTTTTCAGATATTCAATGTCCTGATCCGATAAATTACTTGGAGTATCCAGTCGAAGCCAGTCATTTAAGACATTTCCATGTTCATGGTCTATGACATGCTGCCTTATCGTATAAGTACCCGGAGGAATATCCTTTAGCTGTATCGTTAGGTCAATGGGCGGCAATACCTCAAAGGCGGAGGTTGGAAGGCGGAAGGATTGATACCTGTCGATATCATCACAATATTCCTCACTATAATAACAATAATGATAGGCTAGAATTTGATACTTATTATTAGAGGTTGAGGTAATAATGTAATTATTGTCTCGGGCAATAATACGATCTCCAAGTGCACTTAAAAAAGATAGTGCATGATAGCTGGGTTTTTTAATACCATCCCTGCTGATTAGACCATTGCCTCCAAATAGGATGTTAACCGCCTCCTCATATTCCATGGTAACATCAGAGATCAGCCAGTAACTAAAGGAATCCAATGAGAAATAATTATCCAGGTTTTCTTTTATTATGAAGGCCGCCTGATAGGTGGAGTCATTAATATAATTGTTAGAATACATGACAGAGCTGAATTCGGTAACATAAAGCTTTGGTGCTATTGTAAAGTGCTTATGAATCAATTGTCTGGTACGGTCAACTAATTTTTTATAGACGTTTTTATCCTTATTTAATAAGACGATAAGCTGGCCTTTGTCATCAAAGGGGCCGCTTTGGGGATGGATGTAAGGGTATAGGTAAATAGATATAAAGTCAGGATATACATGACTTTTTACAAATTCCTTTAGTAAGGCATCCAAATAATCCATTGGAAGGAAGGTGTTAAAGCCAGGACCACCTACCTCGGCACCCGGAATATGTTGTTTAATGGTTTCTGAAACAAATTGAAAGCGCTTCACATAGTCGGCAGGGGCTTCAATGGCAGTCATAAAATCGCTATACTCCATCCATAATTCAAATCTCCAGTTAGAGACCTCAATAAATCCATAACGGTTAATGCAATTAACCAAAAAGACAGGCAGTAACTGTTTTAGCTTGCTGCTATACTGAGTTCCCTTTCGTTCCGAGGGAAGGATGTCCATAAAATCCTTATAAATGGTAGGAGACTTATTGCCTAAATCAAAGAGTGGATACATATGAATGGTTTGTAAAAAGTCTAAGACCCTATACAGCTTATTAAAGTTATAATTCGTTGTATCATCAGACTGATAGATATCAATGATATCTAAGATACCCTGAATTCGGCCATATCTAAAATTCAACTCATTTTGAAGTATGGTAAGATGGCTGCGAAAAGAGGGGCGTTCAAAGTTATTACACAAGCCTAAATTGATCATATCCTTCCAAACAGGAGGAAATGCCTTGAACTTAGCGGCGCTCACGGATACGGAAATAAGGTTGGAATTCTCAATTAAACTATTTGAGTAATTATGGATTTGGATGCTATTGGTTAGGAAATCTTTCGCTAAAACGTCCGTAATGGAGTATGCCCCCTTGGCATCGGTGGCTGGCAGCTGGAGAGTCTTATCCTCTTTATATTTTGAAGGGTTAATACCATATTTATTGGTGAAGGAATTCTGGAAGGAGGAGAGGTTTGGAAAACCACAGCAAAGAGCAATATAATTTAAGCTATGAGTTGTATTATTCAGTAATTCATAGGCAGCCTGCAATCGAAGCTGATTTAAATAATCATAAAAGGTTGCATTTAAGGACTGCTTCATTAATCGCTCTAAATACTGGGGTGTGAAATCCATATAGGTAGCCAAATCCTGCAAAGAAATAGTATTCTGATAATTCTTTTGCAGGTAGGAAATGATCCGATTGATCTTCCTTTGCTGTTTACTTAAAGGCTCTTCCTCTTCTGAAATGGTTCTGATAAATTCGTTGTTTAAATAATGAAACAGCTGAAAGATGTTCGATAATAAATAGAACCGATTTTCATATACATCGCTATAATGGACGATAGCGGTTTCTGCCAGATGCATTCTTAGGGTCATATAATTATGCTCCTGATCAAGGATAGAATTGCATAATAATTTCTCATAATCCCCTGAAAAAGTTTCCTTAAAGAATACATAATCGAAGGTTAGCTCTAATATAAGAGCCGAGGTATCGCTTTTTAAGTGATAATATTCATTGGGCTTGAAAAGCAGGACATCCTTATCAGATAAGTAATGGTTCCTGGAATCCAAGGTAATTATCGCATCACCATTCAGCATACAAAGAAAAGTAACCCCCTCAGACCTGTAATATACAGGGTCAGTCACTTTATATATAATGGCATTGCTATATTGTGAGTTTGTAGTTAATTTATACATGGTTTACCTCAATATATGCTTTTTGATGGTTGGATATATATGATATAAGAATATTATAGGATGAAAATGTTAAGTTTACAATGAAAATATGAAACTTTTTGTAGAGATTGAACAGACAAAATATAGAACATGAAAAAATATTTAGCTTTGCGGGGTGATTTGCTTATAGAAGTTGATGTATTAAAAGTGCGGACACCTTATAATTAGCTTATTAAATTTAAGGAGGAAGTATATGAACAAAATTAAAAAACTTATGACGCTTTTATTAGTGTTAGTTATGGCAGTATCTATGCTTGGGGCATGCGGTAAATCCGAGGGTAGCAGTGAAGATACCAGCAGTACTACTGACACACCGGATACTGATGCAACAGCAGAACCGGAAGAGCAGGAAGACATGGCAGAGATTACACTCATGGTTATGTCTCTGGGAGCAATGGGTGATGGTAAAGATGCGGTTGAAGAAGGTATCAATGCTATTACAGAGAAGGAGATTAATACTCACGTTACATTACAATATGTAGAAGTAGGTTCTTATTCTCAGCAGCTTAATCTTGCAATCACAGGTAATGAGAAAGTGGATCTTTGCTTAACAACTCCAATTCCACAATCAAACTTTACCGCTTTGATCGCTCAGAATCAGTTAATGCCTTTAAATGATCTTTTACCTGAGTATGCGCCGGACGCATTGGCTGAGGTTGGAGACTTAATCAAGGGTACTACAGTTAACGATAATATCTATGCGATTCCTAACTACAGACTTTTATCCAGCAGCTATTATATTATTGCAAGAAAAGATATTATTGAAAGCTTAGGATTAACTGATACCTTTAACAATATGACAAGCTGGTCTGATTATGAGAAAGTCCTTCAGGCAATTACAGATAAGGGTGAAATTTCCGGAATCGGTAACAATGATACGGATGGAAGTATTCTCAGCTTCCCGAATGCAAATCTTGATACAGATAGCTTTGCTGATTTTACAGCCTTTGATAATTTGGGCGATGGATATAAGTTAATCGGCATGGATGCAGATGGAAAAGTAATTAATTATTATGCTTCTCCACAGTATAAAGCAACGATTGAAAGAGTACATAGCTGGTATGAAAAAGGATATGTCTTTAAGGATGCAGCAACAACAGACCAGGCTTCTGAGAACTTAATTAAAGCTAATGTAACAGCAAGCATTGTCAAATTGGCTGAGTTGGGTGTTGAAACAGCTATGAAGGGTAACAGCGGCTATGATGTTGTTGTTAAGAAGCTTGTGTCTCCTTCAGTTACAACCGGAGCTACAACAAAATTTGACTGGGCGATTCCGGTATCCGCAACAGAGCCGGAAGCAGCAGCTAAGTTCCTTAACCTAATGTATACCAACAAGGATATCTGTAACCTTCTGGCATGGGGTGTAGAGGGAAGAGATTATGTTGTTGAAAACGGTATTGCAAAATATCCTGAAGGTGTAACTGCAGATACCGTTGCATATCATACCTCTGACTTCTTATATGGTAACCAGTTCCTGGTATATCCATGGGAGGGTGATGCTGCAAGCCTAAGAGAGGAACAGAAAGCAGAATTAGAAAAAGCAGAAATTTCTCCATACTTAGGATTTACCTGCGACTTAACAAATATCTCTAATGAGCTTACAGCAATCAGTAACGTAATTGGTGAATATAAACCAGGTGTAGAAAGCGGTTCCGTAGGATTAGAGGAATACGATGCATTCATAAAGAAATTGAATGATGCAGGTGCAGAAAAAGTAGTAGCGGAATATCAGTCACAGTTAGATGCGTGGGTAGCTAGCAAATAACAAGTTACGAATGGATTATAGTACGTATAAAAATGACATAGCAGGATGAGAAAAGCTTGCTACAACAAGATAAAAATCATGATTCATGTTATGGCATATTCCTTATGCGGATATGCCATAACATAAACTATCTGTAAATAAGCAGAGCATAAGCTGGAAACTTTTTGGGTGTTTGCAAACGAAGTACATGTTATATCCAATACGAATATTGCTATGAAAAGATTTGGGTATAAATGAGCCTTTTGATATTTGAATCTTGAAAATAGTTTATATAGAGTGGAGCAGGATAG
>JAQZBD010000165.1 GCA_029239235.1 Herbinix sp. | reverse complement strand
ACTATGATAACTCACTCTTAAGAAAAAGTCTATACATTTTTTTCGTTTCCGATATAATTGGTTTTACTGGCCAGGTAATAAATAATTTGGAGGTATTATTATGAACAAAATAAGTGTTAAAAATTATCCAATGGTTAACCCTACTCCTGTTGTTATCCTAGGAGCCGAAGTTGAGGGAAAACCCAACTTCACCACAATCGGAGCCTTTGGTGTTGTATGCCTGGAGCCCATCTTCTATATCTCTGTAAAGAGTACCCATCATATAACAAAGGGAATAAAAGAATCAGGATTTTTCAGTATCAACCTGCCTTCTGTTGACATGGTTCAAAAAACAGATTACTGCGGTATGGTATCCGGAAAATCCGTTGATAAAGCAAGTCTTTTTACTACCTTCTATGATGAACATGGAAATGCTCCCTTAATCAAGGAAGCTCCAATGAACTATCTCTGCAAGGTGGTTCAAAACACAACCATCTGTGGCTTTGACGTGTTTTTCGGAGAAATACTCTCCACCTTGACAGGAGAAGACTATCTGACCGAGAATAAACCAGACCCCTTAAAAATCGACCCTCTGTTATTAATGGGCTACCAATATTATAGTTTAGGCTCGGCTGTTGGGGGTATTTTCAAGGAAGGATTATCCTTAAAAAATAATCAGCCCACGAGTATAAATGATGAGATAAATCCACATCTAAACAGCTAAAAGCCAAACATATATAAATTAAAGTTCTGAACTAAGGCAAAGTGAAGTTCAATTAATTGGGATTTTAGTCTTCGATTCATTTTTAGTCATCGTTAATTTAATCTTCATTTAATTAAGCTTTCGTTTTGCCTTTGATATAAGTAACTAACCTATATATATTTAATTACGTACTGTATTACAACTTATCATTTACTCTATTACGTATATAAGTAATTCTATGATATGATTAGAGCATGAAAATCCCTCTATACACTAACGCAGTGAATATGGGGGCATATCTATCCATATGGGCGCAGACCGGGCCTCCCGTGATTGCCTGCACTTGGCAATAGAGAAGCCTCCGCCTCTATCCTGTCTAAGGTAAATTGAGGATTTGCGATTACCAACTCCCCATTCTCAAGTGCTGCTGCATCTCCTGTAATCATTATTTTTTCCTGCTTTAAATAAATGGATATATGCCCCGGAGTATGTCCCGATGTTTCAATGATCGTACACCCTCCACACCAGGGAAGCTCATCTCCATCCTGCACTTCCACATCCGGTTTCACCGGCTGGACATTCCTTAGAATATTACAAAAAGCCAAACCGAAGGCTTTCTGATCTTCCGGCAGGCTCCGCTGCAAGGCTTCTGCTTGCTCTAATCTCAGAGATTTCAATTCACCGGAGACATAGGGTGATTCTTTCTTGCTTGCAATAACCTGAATTAGCGGATACTTCTTTTTTAATTCAGACAACGCTCCCATATGGTCATGATCTTGATGTGTGATAAGGACATGTGTCAGATCCCTGCAACATAGTTCTTTTTCCTTCATTGCCTCTTCAATCGCAGAGAGAAAACCGGTGTATCCGCAATCAATGAGAATCATATTATTCTCATCCTTTAATACAACCGGATGAATCATATCCTCCGTCTCTCCAAATTTGAACTTAATATCTAATACTATGACTTGATTCATGATTTTAACTCCTTGCTTACGCTTCTTTAAATTGTATTTTATTTCTTCTATCTATTAATTTCTGCTTTCTTTTAATTTCTATGTTCTATTAATTTCAGCCTTCTATTAATTTCTGTGTTCTTTTAATATCTGTGTTATTTTAATATCTGTGTTATTTTAATTGCTTCTTTCTATTAAAATCTTGCTTTCTTTGATTTCTTGATTTCTATTAATTTCTAGCTTTCTATTAATTTCATTCGCTTTCCGGTTTATCCGCCAGCAAATCCTCTCGTTTTCATTTTTTATATACCAATTTATATTTTAATGTGCTATACTTAATAACTGGTTTCACCGATTTTACCAGAAACCAGAATGGAGAAAACTGCCATGTCATTTGCCACCTTAGTATATCATGAAATAAGGGAAAGCACTATGTTTCATCCCGATCTATCCCATCCCATCAAAGTAAGGCAGGATTACGAAGATAATCTGCCTCCGCCTCTCTTTGTGACCTTAGAGAATTTCACAATGCAGATGGAATATCTATATGAGAATCATTACCACACCCTAACACTTGAGGAGCTTCGAAATTATTATTATAACCAAGGAACTCTTCCGGAAAAATCCGTATTATTAACCTTTGATGACTGCTATCAGTCCATTGCTCTTTACGCATATCCCCTATTAAAGAAATATGGTTTTCACGGAGTAGCCTTTGTCGTTACCGGTTGGCTAAACAAAGAACCATCTGCTTTTTTACCGGACAAGTCTGTATGTCTGACACAGAAGGAACTGTTGGGGATGAAGGATGTATTTGAATATGCCAATCATACGGATTTATTTCATACCAGAGTTAATGCACAGACCAGCAAAATGATGGAAGCCAGTGCCTCGGAGTTTTCAAGCGATCTGGATCAATGCAATTCCAATCCCATCATCGAAGCCCGGGACACCTTTGCTTATCCCTTCGGTCTGTTTCACGAGCAAAATGCTGCTCTTCTCAAAGAGAAAGGATTCCGTCTTGCCTTCACAACGAAAGGCGGTTTAAATAATAGAGATTGTGACCCTCTTTTTTTGAATCGAACCGTAATTCCTTATTTTATGGATTTTGCGGCATTTCAAAATATTCTTAGCTAATCGTCATTATTCTCAAAGAAGACAATTTTAAAGGAGCTTGTACTATGAAAAAAATATTTACCCTTCTTGTCCTGTTAACCGGACTACTCTTATTCTCCGCTTGTTCCAAAACAACGGATGAGAATCAAAGTAACACTTCCGAAACCTCTACCTCACCTTCACCCACTACTACATCCGCTCCAACTGCAAGTCCGGATGAGGAGACTCCGGCTCCGGTTGAGTTGAACGTTGGAATATTACCCGCAGAATCTGCCATCCCGATTATCCTTGCAAAAGAAAAAGGATTCTTTGAAGAAGCCGGTGTCAATGTAGCTATTCAGGCCTTTTCCTCCCCTAATGATAGAAATGCTGCGGTTCAATCCAATTCTTTGGATGCGGTTATTGGCGATGTCATGACCGGTGCCGCCTTCGTAGATAAGGGCTTTTCCATGAAAATCACCTCTGACATTAGCGAAGATTTTAAGATTCTGTCTTCCCCTAACTCTGGAATAACCACAATGGAGCAATTAAAAGGTAAAAAGATTTCTCTTGTACCTAATTTTATATTGGAATACATTATGGATCAGTTTGCGGCAGAGTATGGTTTTGAATATGAGATCGTTGAGATTCCTTCCTTCTCCGGAAGATCTGAGGCATTAATGGCTGACCAAATTGATGGAGTTGTATTCACAGAACCTCAGGCAGGAATGTTAGTTTCTCAGGGAGCTCACTTACTTGGCAGCTCAAAAGAAGCCGGGATCAAAGGCGGTACGCTGATGTTTACCGATGACATCATTACCAATCATCCGGAAGCAATCAAGGCCTTCTATACTGCATACAATAAAGCCATTGATTACATGAATGAAACCGAACCTACGCAGTACAGCGATATCCTTACTCAGTATCAATTTCCTGAGGCAATCAGTACTTACCTGACCAGCCTGAGCGGAACCTTCCAGCATGCCGGTGTTATTGATGAAGCACAGTTTAACGATATCCTTGAGTGGACAAGTAATAAGGAAATGATTAGCAAAATCTATAGTTACACAGATCTCACTGATTTTTCCTTCTTGAACTAATTCTTCACTCTGATAAAAATAACTAAAACCTAACTTTAAGGGAAACGTGCCCTGTCTATTATGCTATCAGCATCTAATTGGCAGGATATCGCTTCCCTTTTCCTTTTTGCCAGGGTGCACACAAATATTCCAATCCATCCAGCAAATTAAATAAAAGGATACCCATCAAGCCTATGGCTAAAATCCCACCAAACATTTCAACATAATTCATCTTCGACCAGGCACTTAGAATATAATACCCGATTCCATAAGCAGCCGCGTAATTTTCTGCAAAAAATAAAGATGCCAGTGTAATTCCAATGCTTATCCTTAATCCGGAAAAAATCTGGGGAAGGATTGCCGGAAGAATCAGAAACTTAAATCTCTGTCCTGCTGTGGCGCAATAACTGCTCATTACCTTAAAATACACCGGAGATATCTGATCCACTCCATCCCGAACTGATAATACGATCTGAAAAATGATGATCCAGATCATTAATATTATTTTCGAAGTATTTCCGAGTCCAAAGAGCAGCATAAAGATAGGGAGAAATGCAATCTTTGGCATCGGATATATAAAATACAGGAGCGGTGACAGCAAATTCTTGCAGGTCTCATTTACTCCTATCAGAATTCCCAGGGGCACTCCGATGAATAGCGAAACACCGATCGCCGCCAGCACCCTCAATAGGCTGGCGCAACAATGAATAAGTACCTTCTCTGGAACCGTCACCAGGTATACAATGGTTTCCATGGGTGAAGGAACAGTATGAGTATTTAAGAGCAGGTGGAACACTTCCCAAAGAATAAGAAAACTGATAAATCCTGCCAGCTGACCTTTCGCTAATTTCTTTATGTTCCTGCCGATTACTGATTGTGTTGACTGTAAGCTCTCTTTCATATATTATTCTCCACTTTTATCAATTGTCTTAATTTAATACATTCCTCATAGAAACCAAGCTGCTCTCTGGCCTGCTCCGTAAAATAATACGGATTCTCCAGTTGCGATATGGTTCCATTCTCTTTTAAGATCAGAATATTTTGCCCCAGTATAACGGCTTCTTCAACATCATGGGTCACAAAAAGCAGTGTTGCCTGCCGCTTTTGCTGTTCCTCACGAATGAGACTCTGCAATTCCTCCTTAGTAGTTGCATCCAGGGCAGAAGTGGGCTCGTCCATAAGAATAATATCCGGTTCGCTAATCAAGGTTCTTGCTAAAGCTACCCGTTGCTGTTCGCCTCCGCTTAGCTCTTGGGGATATTTATTTCTGTGTTTCTCAAGTCCCAGTTTTCGCAGCAGCGTTTCCACCCCAGAATCTATCTCCTGCTTTCGGCCGCTTAACTGAAGCGGCATAGCAACTGCTTCCTCCACCGTCTGCCAGGGAAAGAGCCCCAATTCTTGAAAGAGAAACGCCGTTTCCTTTCTGGGCTTTAGTACCTTCACGCCATTGATAGATACAGTTCCTTTATCAGGCTTTAGGAAGCCTGCAATTAAGTTCAATATCGTCGTCTTTCCTGAACCGGATTTTCCAATTAAGGCATAGGAAACACCCTGTTCTAATGTCAAGTTAACGTCCTGCAATACCTGCTGACGTTCAAAAGATAAGGAAACCTGATCCAAATTAATAAAATCCTTCTTCAACTCGTCCTCCTCCGATATACTCTAAGCCCATGATACAGGCGATTATTTTCAACATTATAACATCTTCGTTAATTGCGTCCATCAATTGATTGCTCCGTGATACCGCTAAGTAAATGTAGGCAGTTAACATTCCGGCATAATATCCATCTACTATTATCCTTCTATTATTATCCTTCTATTATTATAGTGTAAAAAACACCTTATTTCAAATACTGGTTTCTTTTAACCGAATGACAGGTTATGATTACCATGTATTAAGTAATAATCTAGGCTAACCATAGACATAAAAGGAATTCATAGAACATACTATATATCAAAATAATCCAGTAATATATAAGGAGCTAATTTGGACTTTCAGGGTAGTAGAACATATCTTAACCTGCAAGCTGCATTAGAAAACGAGTTAAGAACTAATGCACTATATGGCCTGTATCAAAAAAGGGCAGATCAAGAGGTATTTTTGGAAATAAGTAATGTTTTTGATACACTATCCAGAAATGCTCAATTTATAAGTGAACGATTACGCCGAATACTGAACAACGGAGATACAAACACCTTTCAAAATTTGATGGAAGCAGCAAATATGGAATCCTTTGCTGCAAATGATTTATACAGCCAATTCTCACGAGTTGCAACCGAAGAGGGTTACACTGATTTAGCTTCATTATTTAATGGGATTGCAAATATTAAACTGCACCATTACAGTACCTTACAAACTCTTGTTGAGAATGTGGAAACCAACCAGTTATTTTGTAAGCCAAAAGAAAGTCTTTGGATTTGTTTGGGCTGCGGGAATATCTTAAGCGGAGAATGTGCACCCCAGATATGCCCCATCTGCGGATATCCTCAAGGTTACTATCAAATCTATGGCTGCTTAACCTAGACAATATTTTCTGAACCTATATCATTAACCTCTAAAAAAATTACATTCACTTTTAATTTATAATGGCTAAACAACAAATTATTAACACTTGAATCATACTTTACTCTTTTAGAATGGGGGACTGAGTTATGGATCTGAACATCTTAGAATTTCATACAATAGACCTGCATATTCATTCCAGCTATAGCGAAGATGGCGAATATACACCCTCTGCAATAATGCAAATGTGTATCAATGCAGGTATTTCCATTATGGCAATCACAGATCACAACTGTGTGAAAGGGGCAAGAGCAGCGCTTACCGTAAAAGATGAAATAGAAAAAATCAATAATTCCCGCATATGCTGCTATCCCGCTATCGAGATTGACTGCACTTACCGGAATATCAATTTTCATGTTCTTGGGTATAATATTAATCTTGAAAGTAAGGATTTTGATGACATCGAACAGAATGTGAGAAATCAATGTACTTCTGTCTCTAAAGAGAGGCTTCGTTTGATCAATAAGCTGGGGTTTCAACTTACAGAAGCTGAGTTAGATGCGGTGACCGCAGGGGGCTACTGGAGTGAGCATTGGACAGGAGAAGCTTTTGCAGAAGCGTTATTATTAAACCCTAGCTATCTAGAAAGTGATATCTTAAGGCCTTATAGGAAAGGCGGTAACCGCAGTGACAATCCCTACGTGAATTTCTTCTGGGATTATTTTTCTCAGGGAAAACCCTGCTATATCGCTATGACCTATCCTGATATGAAGGATGTGATTGATATCATACACCGTAATAATGGTAAAGCTGTTTTAGCTCATCCGGGCATCAATCTAAAGGATAATTTTAATATGATCGATCAAATGTTACCTTTAGGTCTGGATGGTATCGAAGCCTATAGCAGCTACCACGATCATAACACAGCCCAGTGGTTTTTCACAAAGGCACGCCAGAATAATCTTTTCGTAACTAACGGTAGTGATTTTCATGGGAAAACAAAGCCAATGATTAAGCTGGGCCATTCATAATAATATTAAAAGCAGGTGATAATTATGGGAATTAATATGTTAGATATGAAGCAAAGTAACGCCAGAACTGTTCTGTGGACTCTCTGTTCCTGCAAAACCTCTACCATTAAGGATATGACCCTAATGACAGGCCTTAGTTTTGCAACAGTAGGAAATATATTAAATAGTTTTGTGGAGAGCGGGGAAGTAATACTGGGCGAAATGTATTCCTCAACAGGCGGAAGGCCATCACAAGCCTACACCTTTAATTCAGAATTTGCCCATGTGCTTGCTTTATCAGCAAAAGTACAAAATGGTAAAAACATCATTACTGCTTGTATCGGAAATCTATACCAAGAAGAGGTATGGAAAACAGCTCAATCCTTTGAAAATTTTCAGCTTACTAGCTTTGAAACTATGATAGACTTGTGCCTGCATGAGTATCCAACAATAAGAATTATATCCTTTTCTCTACCCGGTGTAGAACGTAACGGTATCATTTTGACTAATGATTATAAGGAATTAGAGGGTATTGATTTTTTAGCACATTTTCAGAAGAAATATAAAATGCCTATAATCACAGAAAACGATGTCAATGCGGCAGTGTTGGGATATAGTAAAAAACTTCCATCTGTTCCTGTCATTGTAGGAATATACTTTCCAAAGCAGTTTAACCCAGGCGCAGGTATCATGATAGACGGCAAGGTATTGAAGGGTTTTTGCGGTTACGCCGGTGAAGTAGGATTATTGCCAATTGATATTGACTGGCCTTCTATTGATTATAAAAATACTCAGGAGGTGGGAGCTGCCATATCCAAATTAATCAGTATCTTCTGTGGTATCATAAACCCGGATCATGTTGTTTTATATGGAGATTTCTTTACAGATGCTTTAGCGGATGTGATTGGGTCGGAGCTCCCATTCCCAGCCATACGAACGATCTTTCCCTCCGTTGACTTCCAAAGTGATTTGGATGCTGACATTATAACTGGTTTAATTGCACTGGCGGTATCTTCCTATCAGACCGGATTAAGCGACAAATTGTAACTAATGACATTATACCTTATTATTAATAGGAGATTTATTATGATATTCTTAGCATTAATTTACTTGGCATTTATTAGTTTAGGACTTCCGGATTCGCTGCTCGGCTCCTTATGGCCTATGATGAATATAGATTTTGGTGTTCCGGTTGGTAATGCTGGCTTTATTTCTATGATTATATCTGCCGGAACCATTATTTCGAGCCTTTTCTCTCACCGGATGATTCAACGCTTTGGTACAGGCCGGGTAACCGTTGTCAGTGTAGCAATGACAGCCGTTGCACTTTTGGGATTTTCATTATCTCCCTCCTATCTATGGCTGCTGGCCTGTGCTGTACCTCTCGGCCTTGGAGCCGGTGCCGTGGATTCAGGATTGAATGAGTTTGTTGCCGAGCATTATGAAGCAAAGCATATGAATTGGCTGCACTGCTTTTGGGGAGTCGGCGCTATGCTTGGACCCATTCTGGTATCTACATTAATCCAATGGGGCCATACCTGGAAAAGCGGTTACTCCAGTATTTCTATTATTCAGTTTGCATTAGTGGCGTTACTGCTGTTCTCCCTCCCTATGTGGAAGAAATATGATAGTCCCTCTAATGAGCACGCAAAAGCTGCACCGGATGCCAATGAAAAGCATGGGTTGTTTGCTCCCCTCCGAACCAAAGGAGCTCCAGTTGCCATGCTTACCTTCTTCCTTTACACAACCATTGAAGCAACTATGATTCTGTGGGGAGCAAGTTATCTTGTAAAGATCAAAAATATTCTTCCGGAAAATGCAGCAGGATGGGTATCCTTATTCTTTTTCGGTATTACAGCCGGACGTATGTTAAGCGGCTTTATCTCCATCAAGCTTAGTAATGAAACTTTAATACGAATTGGTACAATTCTGATTCTTGTGGGCATTATTCTTATGTTACTGCCATTATCCAGCTTCATAACTTTATGTGCCTTTGTCATTATTGGATTAGGTCTTGCACCGATTTATCCATCCATGTTACACCAGACCCCGATTTATTTTGGCAAGCAAAATGCACAAGCAACCATGGGGCTGCAAATGGCCTTCGCCTACACAGGAACCACAATAATGCCTCCTCTATTCGGTCAGCTATTCTCTCACGCTTCCTTTTCACTGATGCCTTTTGTGCTTCTGGCGTGCAGCGTTATATTAATAATCAGCACTCTACGTTTAGCGTCGATAGCCAAAAAGAAGTCTGATGTTTAAACAAACCTCATAAAATCCATCTCTTGGTGCCTGTTTTTTGTTAAAATTTTAATAATTGGGCAATATCACCAAACTGCAATAAAAATAGGTTCGCCCTGTGTCATTTTGAATATTATTATTACAGGAGGTGATAACAATGCCTTGGCAAATGAAGCTACAATACCTGATTAATAAACCTGTCGGCGTTTCTCTGAAAAATGGTCAGGGAGTTTCCGGTGTATTATGCAATGTTGCAAATAGTGAAATCTATCTGGTTGAATATCTTTACCAAACCCAATTTGCAACAAAGCACTACCCTTTCCATCAAATTCAGGATATAAACCCCTTCCCAAGATGTTATGATTCCGAGCGTCTTTATTAAGCCATAATTTCTTGTACCCCCGAGAAGAAGAATGTTACTTCTTTTCGGGGAGATTAGGAATTTTTTTATTTCACTTTATCATTAATGTTTGACATGGAATAGCAGTTATTGTTTGACATGTACTATAAGAAAGGATACTATATTAATTATAACATTTTTTAAGAAAAACAAAAATTGATTTACAACTAATCAAATGAAAATTGATTCAAAGGAGTTACTCTATGAATAAAATAACTATGCCCCATGATCATGGTCAGAATATCGAGAATGTACTAGATAATATGCCGGAGATTTCTCGCTTCTTAGAAGCAGCTACTACCTTCCAGCAGCTTTGTGATGGATCACGGCTGCGTATTCTGTGGCTTCTTTGCCACTCGGAAGAATGTGTCTCCAATATTGCTGCTGCTGTAAGTATGAGCGATGCTGCTGTTTCCCATCATCTAAAGACCTTGAAATTAAATGGACTTATTACCAGCCGAAGAGAAGGGAAAGAAGTTTATTATACATTATCTCATAATGAAAGAGCTCAGCTGGTACATCAGATGATTGATGATTACTTCCAGCTGACCTGCCCAACTCCTCATTCATAATTCTTATAGGGTAAAAATAAAAAACTATTTTATGCTGTTTCCTCACTAAAGTGTTTGGCAGCTCAAAATAGTTTTTCTTAATTTAACTTAGGTTTAAAAAGAGTTAGCATCTGATTGCACTAAATAATATAAATTTATACTTTTATATAAATCCTATTTTTTAATATTCAAGGCTCGAATTGCGTTTAGTATTGCTATTACGGATACACCAACATCAGAGAACACTGCAGCCCACATGGAAGCAAGACCAAAAGCTCCAAGAACCAATACTACTCCTTTGACCCCTAAGGCTAAAATTATATTTTGTCTCACAATCCGAAGTGTTTTCTTTGATAAATTAATAACCGTCGCAATCTTAGAAGGCTCATCTGTCATAATAACCACATCAGCAGCTTCAATAGCTGCATCTGATCCTAAACCACCCATGGCAATTCCGATATCCGCTCTTGCCAACACAGGAGCATCGTTAATACCGTCACCGACAAAGATCAGTTTACCTTTCGTACTTTTTACCTTCATCAATTCTTCCAAACGGTCTACTTTATCAGCAGGTAACAGCTCTGTATAGGCCTGATCCAACATGAGCTCCCCTGCAACTTTTTGACCAACCGCATCTGCATCTCCTGTCAGCATTACAGTTTTTCTAATTCCTGCTGCCTTTAGCTCCTGAATTGCTTGACGGGAATCCGCTTTTATTTCGTCTTCGATGCAGATGTATCCGGCATATTTACCCTCAATTGCAAGATGTATTACGGTACCGGCACTTGTTGAACTTTTATAAGGAATCTTTTCTCTTTCCATCAGTTTAACATTGCCTGCAAGAGTTACTTTTCCATTAATGACGGCCTTCACACCATGACCTGCTATTTCCTCTACATCTGAGATGCGGGTGGTATCAACATCTCTCCCAAAGGCTTTCTTTATAGATACAGCAATGGGATGATTCGAATAATCCTCTGCATAAGCTGCTATTTCCAGCAATTCATCAGCGGTCATATCTTCCGGCTGAATGCTACTAACAGCAAAGGAGCCTTTCGTTAATGTTCCGGTTTTGTCAAAAACGATTACCTCAGTAGCAGCCAAAGCCTCCAAATAATTGCTTCCTTTTACCAGAACACCGGATTTTGACGCACCGCCGATTCCGCCAAAAAAGCTTAAGGGTATTGAAATAACCAGCGCACAGGGACAGGAAATTACCAGAAAGGTTAATGCTCGCTCGATCCAAATACTGAACGCCTGACCGGTCAACAATGGGGGGAGAACTGCCAGCAGCACAGCCGCGATCACAACAACTGGAGTATAGTATCTTGCGAATTTAGTGATAAAGTTTTCACTTTTACTTTTCTTATCACTTGCATTCTCCACCAGCTCAAGTATCTTGGCCACTGTAGACTGTCCGAACTCCTTTGTAACCTCAATCGTCAATCGTCCCGTCTGATTGATACATCCGCTAATAATAGCCTGCCCTGCCTCTATATCCCTAGGTACAGACTCACCGGTTAGAGCTGAGGTGTCAATTGAGGAGGCACCTTCTATTACGATACCGTCCAGTGGTATCCTCTCTCCGGGCTTTACTACTACAGTATCACCTACCTTTACCTCGTCAGGATCAACCTGCTCGAGCTGGCCATCACGAAGAACATTAGCAAAATCCGGACGGATATCCATCAACTCCGCGATGGAGCGACGGGACTTTGAAACCGCATAGGATTGAAACCATTCACCTACTTGATAAAACAGCATAACAGCAACGCCTTCCGGATATTCCCCCAGAAAAAATGCACCCACCGTTGCTACCGACATTAAAAAGTTCTCATCAAAAACCTGTCCGTTCAATATATTCCTACAAGCTTTTAATAAAATATCCCCACCAATAATTCCGTACACCACTAAAAAGACTGCCAATTTTGCTAAGCCTTCCACGGGTAACAGGATTGCTGCTATATAGAGTAGCGCTGATATTAAAATACGAATCAACTGCTTTTTTTCTCTCTTTGACATATCTTTACCCTCCACTTCCGAACAAGATAACGTAAGTAAGCTGCTGATCTTGTTATAATTCTATGCTTAATTCTATGTTTATTTTTATGCTTATTTCTGTATTTATTTCTATGCTATTTTTATGCTTATTTCTGTATTTATTTCTATGCTATTTTTATGCTTATTTCTATACTTATTTCTATGCTTAACTTTTTGCTTATTTCTATACTTATTTTTATGCTTATCTTTATGCTTTTACAGTTACATCCGGTTCTATCTTTTTAATTATCTTTTTCGCTTCATTTAATACGGAATCATATTTATCATCTGGTGCTTCCAGCTCCATCTTTTGACTGAGGAAATTCACTTTAACATTTGTTACACCCTCCAGTTTTTTAACAGCGTTCTCTATCTTCGCTGCACAGTTCGCACAATCTAAGTCCTGTAATTTTATTATCTTTTTCATAGTAGATCCCCTTTCATATATATTAAATAATATCAATTTAACTATTTAACAATCAAGCAATCGTTTAATTGTTATATCTATAGTATATGTAGCTCACTATCATTTGTCAATTGCTTTTTCATATTTTAAAAAATATTATTTCTATTTCATATATTAAAATATTTATTTAAATTGACATCAGAACATGATATTTATATAATAACAATTGAAAGATGATTCAACTATTCAACTATTCAACTATTAGGAGGTTATATTTATGAATGCCTATACTCCAGACATCGACAGATGCGATTGTAATACTATCCATGAGGATGTTGTGAATGAAGTTAGAGAACATATGCCGGATGACGACAATTTAATTGATTTGGCTGACTTGTTCAAGGTATTTGGTGATTCTACTCGTGTGAAAATACTTAGCGCATTATTTCATAATGAAATGTGTGTCTGTGATATTGCTGTTCTTTTAGGAATGACCAAATCCTCCATCTCCCATCAACTAAGAATCCTCAAGCAGTCAAAGCTGGTTAATTATCATAAAGAAGGTAAGGTGGTTTACTACTCTTTAGCTGATGAACATGTAAAGACCATTTTTGATCAGGCAATGATCCATGTCTGCGAAAAGTAACTTCGCTTCGATAAAAATTTTATTTCAAAAAAACCTAAAATAGGAAACCTATCTCTGTTCCTTGGGGAACGGAAAATACTACTCAATTAGTTGAATAAGAGTTCAATTATTCAACCTTAATTAATCCTTAATATAATATAAAAAAGGAGATCTGTATTATGGCCATTGCCAAAAAACAATATATCTTGGAGGGACTTTGCTGTGGCAACTGCGCTGCCCAAATTGAACGTGATGTGAATAAGCTTAGTGGTGTCACCGCTGCTTCCGTTGATTTTGTATCGAAAACCCTTACGATGGAGATCGCTGACAATACAACTGTCAACAATATGATTGCACAGGCGGATGCTATCATAAAAAGACACGATTCTGCCATAATAATGGTGGAGAAAGAGATTTCCCTGCCTGGTCAAAAAACCTTGTATCTGTTTGGACTTTGCTGTGGTGACTGTGCACAAAAGATTGAAGAAAGAGTAAATAGACTAGAGGGCGTTAAGTCCGCTTCTCTTGATTTCGTATCCCAACGGCTTACCATTGAGGCAGTTGATAAAAAAACGCTTCCTGCCATTATCCGGCAAGCCTCACAGATCGCTCTGGACATCGAACCGGCCATACATATTTCCTATACTGATGAGAAGCCGAACGAAAGCCGTTCTACTTCTACTAAAAAATGGGCTTATCGCCTTGGTCTAACTGCAGGTACTTTATTATTTGCAGCAGGTGTCCTATTGGATTTCTCTCCAGCTACTGAATTTGTCATATTCTTGCTAAGCTATTTATTAATCGGTGGTGAGGTGATTTTCCGGGCATTAAAGAACATCTCAAAGGGCCGGATTTTTGATGAAAACTTCCTGATGAGTGTGGCTACCATTGGTGCCTTTGCAATAGGAAATTATCCGGAAGGCGTTGCAGTAATGCTGTTTTACCAAGTGGGCGAAGCCTTTCAGCGTTTGGCTGTCAATCGATCCCGCAAATCCATCTCTGCTCTTATGGACATAAAACCGGATTTTGCCAACTTAAAGGTGGGCAACGAAATCCGCAAGGTAACTCCGGAGGAAGTAGGCATTGGCGATTATATCATAGTAAAACCCGGAGAAAAGATACCATTGGACGGACTTATCATAGAAGGAACCTCCGCCCTGGATACCTCTGCGTTAACAGGGGAATCACTTCCAAGAGATGTCTGGCCGGGCAATGAGGTATTATCCGGCTCTATTAATAAAAATGGTGTGCTCACTATTGAAGTCGCTAAAGAATTCGGTGAATCCACTATTTCTAAGATTCTAGATTTAGTGCAGAATGCCAGCAGTAAAAAAGCCCCAACGGAAAATTTTATTACTAAATTTGCAAGATATTATACTCCCTTTGTTACCTTTGCAGCTTTAGCTCTTGCCACTATTCCACCTCTGGTTCTACCAGAAGCTCAGTTTAGTGATTGGATCTACCGAGCACTTGCCTTTTTAGTTGTGTCCTGTCCCTGTGCTTTAGTTATCTCCATTCCGCTAAGCTTCTTCGGTGGTATCGGCGGTGCATCAAAGAATGGTATCTTAGTAAAAGGCAGTAACTATCTTGAAGCACTGAACAACGTGGATACCATTGTTTTTGATAAAACCGGTACTCTGACAAAAGGTATTTTTAAGGTAACAAAAGTGATTGCTGATAATGGCTGGTCAGAGGATGAGCTTCTTGCCTATGCAGCCCATGCCGAAAGCTTTTCCAACCATCCGATTGCTTTATCCATACAAAAAGCATATAACAAACCCATTGATCAAAATCGTCTTTCAGAACAGGAGGAAGTAGCAGGTCACGGAATTCGTG
>JAQZBD010000003.1 GCA_029239235.1 Herbinix sp. | reverse complement strand
TTATTTGAAGTAATTGAGGTTGTTATCCAGAATCAGAATCTTCGTATTGCAACCGGTGTTTTAAATGAAATATTAATGGAAGCCGTTGCACTTCAGCAGCCGCCATCGGATAAAGGAAAGCGTCTGAGATTATATTATATGACCGAGGTATCCGTTAAGCCGCCAACCTTTGTTATCTTTGTAAATGATAAGGAATTAATGCATTATTCGTACACCAGATATATTGAAAATAAGATCCGGGATGCTTTTGGTTTCTCCGGAACACCATTAAAGTTTATTATCAGGGAGCGAAAGGAGAACGCTTAAATGGTTCTTAAAATCATTTTTTGTTTGATTTTTGGTTATATCTTTGGCTGCTTTTCAACAGGTTACTTTATCGGAAAGATAAAAAAGGTAGATATCCGCAATTACGGAAGCGGAAATATCGGTACCACGAATGCGCTTCGAACACTGGGAGCAAAGGCAGGGGCAATAACCCTGCTGGGAGACGCTTTCAAAGCGGTTATTCCCATGCTCTTAGTTCGGTATGTCTTTTTTGGAAATACAGATGTTGCACAATTACTATCACTTTATGTAGGACTTGGAGTTGTACTGGGACATAATTATCCCGCATGGTTAAAATTCAAGGGCGGGAAAGGGATTGCAGCAACCGGCGGAGTAATGATGGCCTTTGATATTTTAATCGTACCCTTTGCGCTGCCTTTATTTATTCTTATTGTTGCTATTACACGTTATGTTTCCCTTGGTTCCTTATATGTTGCATTATTCTTCCCGGTATGGATTTTACTTCGATATCCGGGTGATGTACATATGTTAATTCTGTCGTTGTTATTCATGGTTTTAGCATTTATCAAACACAGCCCAAATATTAAGAGATTAATCAATGGGACTGAAAATAAAATAGGACAAAAAGTAAAAATCGAGAATAAGTAATTGATCGATAAAGGAGGAGCTAATGAGTAATGTAAGTATACTAGGAGCCGGAACTTGGGGCTGCGCTTTAGCAATCGTACTTTCAGGGAAAGGCCATAACGTAACCATCTGGACTAAAATTGAAAACGAAGCAAAAGCTTTAAATGAAAACAGAAAGAATATGAAGAACCTTCCGGGAGCAGAGCTTCCTGATAAGATTACAGTTACACTGGATTTGGAAGCAGCTTGTAAAGACAAGGATATTCTTGTAATGGCTGTTGCATCTCCATATATCAGATCAACAGCACATCTTGCAAGTCCTTATGTTAAGGAAGGCCAGATTATCGTAAATGTATCAAAGGGAATCGAAGACGGTACGCTCTATACCTTATCCGAAGTGCTGAAGGAAGAAATTCCTCAGGCAGATATTGCAGTTTTATCCGGTCCCAGCCATGCGGAGGAAGTTAGCCGCGGAGTTCCCACTACAATCGTAGTTGGTGCAACCACAAAGGAAACAGCACATTTTATTCAAGATGTATTTATGACGGATGTATTCCGAGTTTATACCAGCCCTGATATCATTGGCATTGAACTGGGCGGCTCTTTAAAAAATGTGATTGCCTTAGCAGCCGGAACTGTTGACGGATTGGGTTACGGTGATAACACGAAGGCAGCTTTGATGACAAGAGGAATGGCTGAAATCAGCCGTCTTGGCATGATCATGGGCGGTAAAATGGAAACCTTTGCTGGTTTATCAGGCTTTGGAGATTTATTTGTAACCTGCACCAGTAAGCATAGCCGTAACTGGAATGCCGGTTATCTCATGGGACAAGGCAAGACCATGGAAGAGGCTATGAAGCAGGTAAATCAAGTAGTCGAGGGTGTCAATTCTGCAAAAGCAGCACTTGCCCTTGCACGTCGAAATAATGTGGAAATGCCAATCGTGGAACAAATTAATAAAGTGCTTTTTGAGAACAAGACCGCTAAAGATGCACTCAATGATTTGCTGAACAGAGATAAGAGAAAAGAATATAAAACCCTGGAATGGGATTAATTCAATTGAAGCAAAAGGGTGATTGCCCGATATAATGATAAAGAATGATCGCTCTAACGATAACAGTTTGAGCGATCTTTTTTTAACAAAAGGAGGATATCAAAATTGTTAAATGAAATTATTTCTATCGTAACCTCTGCGGGAGACATTATTTTAGAGGCACAGCATATTAAGGATCACGTGGAGAGCAAGCAGGGGCAGGCTAATTTTGTGACTAAGTACGATGTTGAAGTTCAGGAATTCCTTTATCGCGAGCTGGCTGCAATTTTACCGGAAGCCAGTTTTATGGGAGAAGAGGATGAGGTAAAGAATCATCAGATTAACAAGGGTTACTGCTTTATCATTGATCCAATTGACGGTACCACAAACTTTATATTTGATTATAAGCATAGCTGCATTTCTGTCGCCTTGATGCTGCAGGGTGAAATAATACTGGGTGTGGTTTATAACCCCTATTTAAAAGAATTATTTACTGCTGAAAAAGACAAAGGTGCATTTTTAAACGGAAAGCAGCTATTTATTAAGGAGCTGGCACTGGAGGATGGTATGGTTTCCATCGGCACGGCTCCCTATTATCGTGAAAAGGCAGATGAAACCTTTCGAATCGCCCGGTTAGTCTATGACAAAGCCCTGGATTTACGAAGAAGCGGTTCCGCTGCACTGGATATTTGCTACGTGGCTGCCGGACGAATTGTCTTATACTACGAGCTTCTTTTGTCCCCCTGGGATTATGCGGCAGGTTCTCTGATTCTAACCGAAGCCGGAGGAAAAATCCGTACCATGGACGGTAAGTTACTAACCTTTGAACATCCCATTTCCATACTGGCAGGAAATCACACTACAGTGCAGCAGTATTTCGAATTAATATAAGTTATTCGCATAGTAAATCATATAATAATTCATGGCTCAAAAAGCATCAAGGAATTAGTCGCGTAATCCATTTATATTTTGTAGTTCACGAGCAGTATAGCTGCATATAATATATTAATTACCAATCCGGAAATGTGATACTGTCGCTGGAAAGTGCTTTTCTTTCAAGGTGCAATATCATGATAGTAATGGAGCGATAGAATGAATGATTGTGGATTAATTATGACAATAACGGCAATTGCTTGCGGTATCATTAAATGCTGTTCAGAGGATGATATTACAATCATGTCCGCCGCCTTTTCTCAATTAGGTGATACATTGGCTACCTATCTTACGCAAAAGGAATTATGTGAAAGTAAACAAAAGGACTTGGATTGTAGCCCAAACCCAAAGCAACTAACTGATTCAATCTCTAATTCAAATACTAATTCGAATGCAGATTCAAACGCAGCTTCAAATGCTAATTCGAATTCCTGTTCAAACGCAGTGAATTATTCTCAGGAAATGAACTGAATTGACAAGTTGATTCATTTTGTTATTATTAGAAAACGGAAAACTAGCACCAAGGTTTTCCGTTTTCTTTCCCTTATAATCTATGCTCCACAGTATAGAGAATACGAGCATAAATTATTTATTAAGATTTTGAAAACGCGACTAATGATGATTTTTGACGTAGAATTATAATCAATTCATTAACATAACTTGATTCATAGAATTTAAATCAACTGCATATGCTTAACTATAACCACAAGGAGGTTGGCATATGTTAGGGCAGTTTGATGTTTATAATGATATTCAGGCTAGGACAGGCGGTGAAATATACATAGGTGTAGTTGGCCCGGTTAGAACTGGAAAGTCCACCTTTATCAAAAGGTTTATGGATCTCCTGGTAATTCCGAATATTGAAGATGTCCATAGCAAGGAAAGGGCAATCGATGAGTTGCCTCAATCAGCGGCTGGTAGAACCATTATGACTACGGAGCCAAAATTTATACCAAAGGAAGCTGCCGAAATCGCATTTAATGATGAAACCAAGGTGAAAATCCGTTTAATCGACTGTGTTGGATATATGGTAGACGGAGCTGCCGGCCATATTGAGAACCAGCATGAAAGAATGGTGAAAACTCCTTGGCTGGACTATGAGATTCCATTTACCCAGGCAGCTGAAATCGGTACGAGAAAGGTTATCAATGACCATTCCACCGTTGGTATTGTAATCACGACGGACGGAAGCTTTGGCGAATTGCAGAGAGATAATTATCGTGCACCGGAAGAAAGAACCATTGCTGAGTTAAAGCATCTTGGCAAGCCATTTATTGTATTACTCAATTCCAGCAAGCCTTATTCCAATGAAACCGTTCGTATGGCTGAAGAACTGTCATTGGATTACGAGGTTCCGGTCATTCCTGTGAATGCTGAGCAGCTTAAGAAGGATGATATCCATCGCATTATGGAAAATTTGGTTTCGGTATTCCCTGTTACCGAGCTGGATTTCTATATGCCAAAATGGGCTGAAATGCTTCCTCATGATCATTGGCTCAAGGTTGATCTGATTGATGCTGTGCGGGAATTGTTTCACAAGATTACAGAAGTTAAGGATGCAAAACCCTCTAACTGCTACACAAACAGCAATTATGTCAAGAGATTCAAAATTGACAACGTAGATATGCAAAACGGTAATGTAAAAATGGATATAGAATTTGATGATATGTACTATTATAAAATTCTTAGCGATTTAATCGGCGTTTCAATTACCGGTGAATATCAGTTGATTTCAACCCTGCGTGAGCTTGCTGCGAAGAAAGCAGAATACGAGAAGGTGTCCTTGGCTACCGATCAGGTTCGTAGCAAGGGCTATGGCGTAGTATCTCCTCTGAGAAATGAAGTCAGAATCGAAGAGCCGGAGGTTATGAAGCACGGCAATAAATATGGGGTGAAGATAAGGGCTACAGCTCCGTCCATACATATGATCAAAGCTGATATCGTTACCGAGGTTGCACCTATCGTTGGTTCTCAGGAACAGGCAAATGATTTAATGAATTATATTAAGGCAAATGCTACTGAGAATCCGGAGGGGATTTGGGAAACGAACATTTTCGGAAAAACAATCCGCCAGCTTGTTGATGACGGAATCAATACCAAAATTAATAAATTGACCGATGAGAGTCAGTTAAAACTACAGGATACCATGCAGCGTATTATTAATGAAAGCAATGGCGGCCTGATTTGCATTATCATCTAAAACGAATACAGTGAATATACTGCAAAGCCACCAAAAATACGGAGCATTTCGTATTGAGGTGGCCTTTTATTTCTTTTCAGATATAGCAGATGTTTCTGATTCCTGCTTCAAAAATGAACAAAAATATGAGAGCTGAAATAGTGAAATTCGCATAATTAATATACATTTATTACCAGATATGTTAAATGTGACTAAGTTTTAAAATAAAGTTGACACATAGTTGACAAAATCTATAGTGTTTGCTATAATCTGTATGTAATATATTTAACAATTACGTAACAATTGTTTTAAAATATATTAATAAGCTTGTTTAATACATAGCATGCACTAATGATAGAAAATAAGAAAACATTTGGAGGACGCAATTCATGAATAGAAAACTTCTAAAGCTTTCATTGGCTTGCTTCGCAGGAACTTTATTTTTAACAGCAGCTCCCAAGACAGCAATGGCGGCTTATGAAGAAGCTGTCGCAGGTTATGTGTATGACAAGGACAGTATTTCTTCTAATATGGTTTCCGATTCATCAACAGCTATAGCAACCACAATGAGCTTGTCCCTAGATGATATTCCGATTCCAGGCTTTAATGATATTGCAATCGCAAATGTTGATACTAATTTGTGCATTCGTTCCGGTGCTGGGGAAGACTATAAGATAATAGGAAAGTTACCAAAGAATGGTGGTTGTGAAGTGCTTTCTACAACAGATAACGGATGGACTGAGATAATAACTACAACAGCCTCAGGCTCCTTAAAAGGATTTGTAAAAAGCGAGTTTCTGATTACAGGTGCATCAGCTACTGCATTAGCAAAGGAAGTTGGCTTCTATGTAGCCACTGCTAATACCGATGGACTTAATGTAAGATCAGAAGCAAATACTGACTCCTCTAAAATTGATGTTATTGCAAAAGGCGAAGAATTACTTGTGTTAGATTCCAAAGTAATTACGGATGATGATCAATATAAAGTATGGGTTAAGGTAAGCATGGATAGTGATACAGAAGAAGGCTCCGTTGGTTATGTGGTTAGAGATTTCGTTGATTTATCTTATGAATTAGTTCATGGTCTATCAATTCAAGAAATCCAATATGGTTCTGGAGTATCTCAAACCCGTATGGATATTGTGAATAAAGCGAAGGAATACCTTGGCGACAGATATGTATGGGGCGGTACCACCTTAGGCAAAGGAGTTGACTGTTCCGGATTTACAAGAGCTATTTATGCGAAATTTGGTTATTATATTAATCGTACCTCAAGAGAACAGGCTAGAGGCGGTTCATCCATCTCCGCATCGGATTTAAAGCCGGGTGATTTGGTATTCTATGGAAGCTCCAGTTATATTAACCATGTTGCAATGTATATTGGCGGTGGTCAGGTTATCCATGCAAGTAATAAAAGAGATGGTATCAAGATCTCCAATATGTACTACAGATCACCAGTGAAGTATGTAAGATATCTTGGTAATTAAAGAAAAAAAGCTTACTTATATGGAATTTACTCAGTCAAAAGATATCATTTAAAATGATTAATAGGAAAAGGTTGAATCTCTTAAGATTCAACCTTTTTTATCTGGAAGGAACTAAATTCCTTTATTAGAATTAACTTAATTTCCTTTATTAGGTTGACAAGAAATGGGTGAAAAACTATAATTACGATTAGCTTTAGGTATTGAGATGAATATGATTGCCTATATTATAGGAAAAGCATGGAATAGCTTTGAAACGGGTTATAATACTTTATATAGTTATACGTAATATTACTAATATACGTAATGTTACTAAGCTTTTATATCATTTTACTAAGACTTATTTCGTTTATTTAGCTCTACTTAGTTCTATTAATATTAAAATTATTTTATATCCTAAGGAGGTTTTATGGGATTTTTAGTTGCTATACTTGTCGGTATGATTGTGTTTATTATTTATAGTATTTATCAGGGGAAAAACTTTAAGAAATTATTGATGATACGGTTAAAAGAACAGTGGGGAGCAGTTCCTGAACAAGAATATTCCGCTGAAATGTTTGAATCCTTGAAAGCTTATTATTTATCGATTCGTGATGCGCAGACTGATGTGGATGATATTACCTGGAATGATCTGGATATGGATGATGTCTTTATGTTGATGAATAACACTCAGACTTCGATTGGTGAGGAGTATCTCTATGCTTTTTTAAGAAAGCCTAGCTTTTCTGATGAAGAACTGGCGGAGCGGAACCGTTTAATGAAGTTTTTCGCCGATAATGAAGAGAAGCGTTTAAATGTTCAGTCTAAGTTATTTCCCATGGGAAAGCAAACGGTTATCTCTGTGTATGAATATATTAACCGATTAGGTGAAAAGGAGGTAAAGAGCAACTTACCTCACTATCTCATGATCCTGGGTCTTTTGGCTTCTGTGGGTATCATCTTTATCTATCCGCCTGTTGGAGGGATCCTGACTTTAGCAATGATCGTTAACAACATTATTCAATACTATAAAGAGAAGGCGCTGATTGAAAATTATCTAATGCTAGTCGCTTATATTTATCGTTTACTCGATGGTACTAAGGCTATTTATAATATGAATATTCCTGAAATTAAAACCTATACGGATAACCTGAAGAAGGACAGTGCAACCTTCAAAGCTTTTCAAAAAGGATCGTCCTGGGTTACACCGAAGAATCCTTCCGGTGACTTTTTTAGTGCAATCTTAGATTATGTTCGTATGTTAACTCATATTGATTTAATTAAGTATAATCAACTACTGCAATTTTTTAAGAATCATAGGGATACTTTAAACCGCATTTATACCAATATTGGTTTCCTTGATTCCATAATTGCTGCAGCATCCTTTCGGGAACTGTTGCCCTTTTATTGTGAGCCGGTGCTAAAGCACACTCCTAAGCATGGAACTAGCACAGATGATAAACTAGGTATTTCTGCCAAAGACTTGTACCACCCATTGATTGGGCAGCCCATAGCCAATTCAATTTCAGAAGATAGGAGCGTGCTTATCACTGGTTCCAATGCTTCCGGTAAATCCACCTTTATTAAGACCTTAGCGATCAATGCTATTTTAGCGCAAACCATTGATACCTCAACCAGCCGAAGCTATGAGGCTAGTTATTTCATTATCTATTCCTCTATGGCTCTCAGGGACAACCTCTTTAATAAAGAGAGCTATTATATGGTGGAGATTAAGTCCCTAAAACGAATTTTAAATGTAATTAATGATGATATTCCTGTGCTATGCTTTATTGACGAGGTATTAAGAGGTACCAATACACTGGAACGTATTGCTGCCTCCTCCAGAATTTTGGCGGATATTGCCCGTAAGAATGCGTTGGTATTTGCAGCTACACATGATATTGAACTTACGCAGGTTTTGGAAAAGCATTACTCCAATTATCATTTCCAGGAACGAATTGAAGATCATGAGGTATTATTTGATTATAAATTATACGAAGGTAAAGCGGTATCAAAGAATGCAATTAAGCTACTTGATATGCTAAAGTTTCCAAAGGAAATTACCGCAGCTGCAGAGGCATCTGCTGAAGAGTTTTTAGTAAGCGGTGAGTGGGGCAGGATCGAATAGGCGAAGATAAAGCTATTTGCCTATGGAAAGAGAGGACAGTTATGGACATTAAATTATATACGGATGGCGCAGCGAGGGGGAATCCGGACGGACCCGGAGGATATGGGGCAATTCTCGTATATGTAGATTCAAAGGGAGTAGAGCACGAGAGAGAATACAGTGGAGGCTATAAAAAGACCACCAACAACCGTATGGAACTAATGGCGGCAATTGTTGGGCTGGAAGCCTTGACCAAGCCCTGTAATGTAACTCTATATTCCGATTCCCAATACGTAGTGAAAGCCTTTAATGAGCATTGGCTGGAGGGCTGGATGAAAAAGGGTTGGAAGAGAGGAAAGAATGAGCCGGTAAAGAACGTGGACTTATGGAAGCGTCTTTTGAAGGCGATGGAGCCCCATAAGGTGACCTATGAATGGGTTAGGGGACACAATGGACACCCCATGAATGAACGCTGTGACGTACTTGCGACAAGCGCCGAAGCGAAGCGGAGTGCGCATCCTTGGCACGAAGTGCCATAGCATGTGTTTTTTTCATGGTGTATTTTCCATGGTATAATTGTAATGGTTTTAATCATGATTACAAAGGAAGGGATTTTCAACATGGCACAATTAACCCCCATGATGCAACAATATATGCAGATAAAGGAGCAATATAAGGACTGCATCCTATTCTACCGTTTAGGTGATTTTTATGAAATGTTCTTCGAGGACGCAACGATCTGCTCAAAGGAGCTGGAGATTGTTTTAACCGGAAAAAACGTAGGACAAGAGGATCGCGCTCCCATGTGCGGTATTCCCTTTCATGCGGTAGACAACTATTTAAGCAAATTAGTCAGCCGTGGTTACCGTGTTGCCATCTGTGAACAGGTGGAGGATCCAAAGGCGTCAAAAGGAATTGTAAAAAGAGAGGTAGTCCGGATTGTAACCCCGGGTACCAATTTAAATACACAGGTCTTAGATGAATCAAAGAATAATTATCTGATGGCAGTTGTACATACCACGAATGCGTACGGAATTTCTATTGTAGATATCACCACAGGAGATTATTATGTGACTGAGGTTGATACCGAACGTAAGCTTGTGGACGAAATTTATAAATGGTCTCCTACGGAGATTATCTGCAATGATACCTTTTTTGTGTCCGGTATTAATATCGAGGCAATCAAAAATATAGGAAATCTGACCTTATCACCCTTAGAGCCCTGGTATTTTGATGATGAATTATGTATTAGAGCTTTAAAAGAGCACTTTAACGTTGGAACCGTTGATGGACTTGGCTTAAAGGACTATACCATCGGCGTGATTGCAGCAGGCTGTGTTATGCAATTTTTAAGGGAAACTCAGAAGAATTCCCTGTCCCATATCACAAAGCTGTCACCCTATACCTATGAAAAATTCATGCTATTGGACAGCTCTACGGTGCGTAATCTGGAGCTGACAGAGACCATTCGTGAGAAGACTAAGAAGGGCTCCCTTCTCTGGGTATTAGATAAAACCAAAACGGCTATGGGTGCCAGATTACTGCGCAGTTATATTGAACAGCCCCTGATTGATTTTGATATGATCAAGGACCGTCATGATGCGGTAGCAGGTTTAAAGAATAATATGATTTCCAGAGAGGAAATTCGGGAATATTTAAATCCCATTTACGATCTGGAGCGTCTGATGAGTAAGATCAGCTATAAAAGCGCAAATCCAAGAGATCTGGTTGCCTTTTGCTCCTCCTTATCTATGCTGCCCCATATCAAATTGTTGATGAAGGATTTTGATGGTCAGCTCTTAAAAGAAATTTATGAGGATTTAGATCCTCTTGAGGATATTACTGCATTAATTACTGATGCAATTACTGAGGAGCCTCCTATGAACGTTAAGGAAGGCGGAATGATAAAGGAAGGCTATAACGAAGAGGTTGACCGCCTGCGTAAAGCGAAGACGGAGGGCAAGGACTGGCTCATGGATCTGGAAACAAAGGAACGTGAGGCAACGGGCATCAAAAATCTTCGCATTCGCTACAACCGTGTGTTTGGCTATTATCTGGAGGTAACAAATTCCTATCAGAACCTGGTTCCTCCTAATTGGATTCGTAAGCAAACTCTTGCCAACGCGGAGCGTTATACCACACAGGAGTTAAAAGAATTAGAGGATATTATCCTTGGCGCCGAGGACAAGCTTTTTTCATTGGAGTATGATCTATTCAGTGAGCTTCGTGACCGGATTTCCCTGGAAGTGAAACGTATTCAGCAGACCGCTAAGGCAATCGCGAAAATCGATGTGTTTGCATCTCTTGCACTGGTGGCAGAGCAGAATGATTATATTCAGCCGCTCATGAATACTAACGGCTCCCTGCATATTAAAAATGGACGCCATCCCGTAGTAGAACGTATGATTTCCCATGATATGTTTGTGGCTAATGACACCCTGTTAGATAATAAGCAGGATCGTGTGTCTATTATTACTGGGCCTAATATGGCGGGTAAGTCCACTTATATGAGACAGACAGCATTAATTGTATTGCTTGCTCAGATTGGAAGCTTTGTTCCGGCAGATTCCGCAGAGATCAGTATTGTAGATCGTATCTTTACCCGTGTGGGTGCTTCTGATGATCTGGCTAGCGGACAGAGTACCTTCATGGTGGAAATGACTGAGGTTGCAAACATTCTACGTAATGCAACAAAGAATAGCTTATTAATCCTAGATGAGATAGGCCGCGGTACCAGTACCTTTGATGGTCTTAGTATCGCCTGGGCTGTAGTAGAGCACATCAGTAATTCACAGATTCTTGGTGCAAAAACTCTATTTGCCACCCACTACCATGAGCTGACGGAGCTGGAGGGACGCCTGGAAGGTGTCAATAACCATTGCATCGCTGTTAAAGAGCAGGGCGAAGATATCGTATTCCTGCGTAAAATCGTAAAAGGCGGAGCAGATAAGAGCTACGGAATTCAGGTTGCAAAATTGGCAGGAGTACCTAATAGTGTACTAAAGCGTGCCAGTGAAATTGTTGCAGAATTAACAGGAAATGATCTGGCTCTAAAGACGAAGAATCTTTCCCATCCAGAGGAGCCACCGGTACAGAAGGATTTTGTTCAGGAGGAATTCTCCTTTGATGCATTACTAAAATCAATGGATTCGGCAGCCGGTAATACGAAGAAAGATAGAAAAGCAAAGGATGCCAGCCAATTATCCCTATTTTCTATGTTGGGTAATGAGGATATTATTACGGAATTACGTGATCTTGATCTTGCCAGGCTGACGCCAATTGATGCCATGAATAAATTGTATCATTTACAAAAGAAAATCCAGGATCGAATCTAGGATAATTCTTATGTTAATTATTATATCGCCATCAGGCTTAGGGAGGTAGCTTATGTCACTTATTCATGTACTTGATGAATCTACAATCAACCAAATAGCTGCGGGCGAAGTAGTAGAACGCCCCAGTGCCATAGTAAAGGAACTGATTGAAAATGCTATGGATGCCGGAGCTACAGCAATAACCGCTGAGATCAAGGAAGGCGGGCTGAGTTTTATACGAATCACTGATAATGGTTGCGGAATCGCTAAGGAAGATGTCCCCTTAGCGTTTCTTCGCCATGCTACCAGCAAGATCCGTTCTGCTGAGGATTTACTCAGTGTTACCAGTCTGGGCTTTCGGGGTGAGGCATTATCAAGTATTGCCTCTGTAGCACAGGTAGAATTAATTACGAAAACACCGACTGCTCTGAACGGCTTTCGTTATATCATCGAAGGCGGTGAAGAGAAGACCTTGGAGGAGATCGGCTCGCCAACTGGTACTACTATCATAGTACGAAATATTTTCTTCAATACTCCGGCTAGAAGGAAGTTCTTAAAGTCAGCAATGACGGAGGCTAATTACATCAGTGATCTAATGGAGCGACTGATTGTTTCACACCCGAATGTATCCTTTAAATTCATAGTGAATAATCAGGTAAAGCTTCAGTCCTCCGGTAATAATAGCACCAGAGATATCTTATATAGCATCTACGGCAGGGATATTGCCAGAGAGCTGATTTCTGTTGAGCTTAATACAGAAGCAGTAAAAGTAACCGGATTTATTGGTAAACCGGTTATTAATCGAGGTAATCGCAATTTTGAAAATTATTTTATTAACGGAAGATACATTAAAAGTAATATCATCACGAAGGCCATCGAGGAGGCTTATAAGCCCTTTCTGATGCAGCATAAGTATCCTTTTACCTCAGTATATTTCGCCATAGATCCTGCTTTGATTGATGTAAATGTTCATCCTCAGAAGATGGAGATTCGGTTGAATAATGGGGAGGACATTTATCAGTTAACCTACAATCTAATCCGGAATGCCTTGTTGGGTAAGGAGATGATTCCTAAGGTTGCACTGACGCAGCAGCCGGAAGAGATGAAGCCGGTCATAGCCGGGATGCCGGAGCCATTTGAACAAAATAGACGAAACGCTTCCTCTCATCCTTACTCTGGCGGGAAGAACAATGCGAATGTTCCATCCAGAGTAGCAGAAAAACCTACGGATTATATCACGGCAACTAAGCCGCTCATTAATACCTCCAGCCCGCTATCAGAGGCACTCATAGGGACGAAAAAGGACGTAGTTACCCCCTTAGGAAAACTACAAGAGGACTTTAACCGCTCTCAAAATAACATAGGTGATAAAAAGTTCTCAGCTTCTCTAGAAACAGAATTAGGGCAGGGTAGCAAGTCTGATCCTATAGAGAAAAGTAAACTTGAATCCTTAATGAATTACGAATATGAATTTGCAGGTGAAAGTTCGTCTAAACTTATAAATGATAACCAACCTAAGGATTCTGTTGAGGGTGATTCCGAGCTTACGAAAGTTGAGGCCAATACTCTAGCAGATGCGAATGGACAAGATGCGGAACAAATGAGGCTCTTTTCGGAGGATAATTCGCAAGAAGCTCCTTTCTTATCACGGAAAGCCTTTGAGGAGCATCGGATCATTGGCCAGGTATTCTCTACCTACTGGCTGGTGGAATATAAAAAAGAGTTATATATTATTGACCAACATGCGGCTCATGAAAAAGTATTATATGAAAAGCTCATGCGAGCTTCTAAGGAAAAAACCTTCTCCTCACAACAGTTGTTACCACCGATTGTTCTGACCCTGACTCTGAAAGAACAGGAAATTCTGCAGAAGCAGGAAGCAGTTCTGAATAGTCTTGGTTATGAATTCGAACACTTTGGTGGTAAGGAATATTCCGTTCGAGCTGTGCCTGCTGATTTATATAGTTTATCAGAGAAGGAGCTTTTATTAGAATTTATAGATACCTTGGCAGATGAGAATGGAGGAGGTTCGCTTACCACCGTATCCATCTTGGAAAAGGCTGCATCACTTTCTTGTAAGGCAGCGGTAAAGGCAAACCATTCCTTTTCTTATGAAGAAGCAACCGCCTTAATAAAGGAGCTGCTAACTTTAGAAAATCCCTATCACTGTCCTCATGGACGGCCAGTTATCGTATCCATGAGTCAATATGAGCTGGAGCGAAAATTTAAAAGAATCTTATAGTTTGGAAGGATTGGACATGGAAAAAAAGCCATTAATCATATTAACCGGCCCTACCTCCGTCGGTAAGACAGCGCTATCCATTTCATTAGCAAAGGCTGTGAAGGGTGAGATTATCTCAGCAGATTCTATGCAGGTATATAAGCATATGGATATCGGTACTGCTAAAATCCAGCCAGAAGAGATGGATGGGATTATCCATCATTTGATCGATGAATTGGAACCGGAAGAAGAATTTAACGTGGTTCGATTTCAACAACTGGCAAAGAACTACATGGAAGAAATCTATGCTAAAAATAAAATACCTATCCTAGTTGGAGGTACCGGTTTTTATATCCAGGCAGTTCTTAATGATATCGATTTTACTGAGAATGAAACAGACTACACCTATCGCAGCTATCTGGAGCAGTTGGTTCAAGAAAAGGGAGCAGAGTATTTACACAAGCTGCTTTCAGAGGTGGATCTGGAAAGTGCAGAGTCCATTCACCCAAACAATAGTAAAAAGGTAATCCGCGCATTGGAATATGTGAAGCTGACCGGTGACAAGATGTCAAATCATAATGAGGAGCAGAGAAAAAAAGAATCTCCATACCACTTTTGTTATTTTGTTCTGAACAAGGATCGTGCAAAATTATACGAGACCATAAATTACCGCGTAGATCTGATGATTCGAGACGGTCTCGTGGAGGAAGTAAAAGATCTGGCAGCAAGGGGCTACACCCGAGATTTGGTTTCCATGCAGGGCTTAGGCTATAAGGAAATACTTGCGTATCTTGAGAACGAATATACTCTGGAAGAAGCCGTTGAGATATTAAAGCGAGACACGCGACATTTTGCAAAGCGGCAATTGACCTGGTTCAAACGGGAAAAGGACGTTACCTGGATTGATAAAGATCAGTTTTTAACAGAGGACGAGCTTCTAGAAGAAATGATAA
The DNA here is from genome assembly GCA_029239235.1 of Herbinix sp. GTDB lineage: Bacteria > Bacillota > Clostridia > Lachnospirales > Lachnospiraceae > Mobilitalea. Next base: position 41,364 of record JAQZBD010000003.1, on the reverse strand, counting down.
AAATATTAAAAGAAAAAGAGATTGTTTCATAGACTTGCCAGTATATTATGATTTGCCGGTAAATGGGACAGATTTAGGCTGTGAGATGAATCTGGGTGTATCTATATCCACCTGGGCTTGCCTATAACATCCCATGATTGCCAAGTGCAGGCAATCACGGGAAGCCCGGTCTGCACCCATATGGATATAGATACACCCAGATTCACCGCGCTAGTATAAGGAAAACTTTTTGTCGGGCAAAGCTATTATAAGTAATCATAACATTATTATGTCAACCCGATTAGTATAAGTAAATCCTAAGAATCAATTAGTCTAAAGAACTGCAATAAATATAAACGAATTTAATAGATGAGAGCAACTTAATCTGTTGCTTGGAGGATGAACAAAATTGGATAATACAACGATGAATCAAGCTTATCAATCCCTAGGATTAGATCCAAAGGTGATATCATATGCTACCGAGATAGAGCAGAACCTGCAAACACGTTTTCAAAAAATTGATGAGGTGGCAGAATTTAATCAAATGAAGGTATTAAAGGCCATGCAGGATAACCGTCTGAGTGATGTGCATTTTGCCGCAACCACTGGCTACGGCTATAATGACATGGGGCGTGATACCTTAGAAAGTGTATATGCCGCAGTTTTTAAGACAGAGGATGCCTTAGTCAGACCCCAGCTTATCAGCGGTACCCATGCTCTCACAGTAGCTTTATCCGGAAATTTACGACCAGGAGATGAGATTCTTTCTCCTGTTGGAAAGCCCTATGATACTTTGGAAGGTGTGATCGGTATCACTCCTACAAAGGGTTCCTTAGCAGAGTATGGTATCACCTATTCACAGGTGGATTTATTATCTGATGGGGGCTATGACTGGGAAGGGATTAAAACTGCAATCAAACCACATACAAAACTGGCAACGATTCAACGCTCCAAGGGCTACGCGAGCAGACCGACCCTGTCCGTGGAACGAATTGGAGAGCTGATTAAATTCCTAAAGGGACTTAAACCGGATATTATCTGCATGGTGGATAACTGCTATGGTGAGTTTGTTGAGCTCCTGGAACCAACGGAGGTGGGGGCTGACTTATGCGTTGGCTCTTTAATTAAGAATCCGGGCGGCGGACTTGCCCCGATCGGAGGCTACATTGTTGGCAAAACAGAATACGTAGAGAATGCTGCTTATCGTCTAACCGCTCCGGGACTGGGAAAGGAAGTGGGAGCCACACTGGGTATTATAGCTTCTCTGTTCCAAGGACTCTTCCTTGCTCCGACAGTTGTTTCCGGTGCTCTAAAGGGAGCCATCTATGCGGCGAATGTTTATGAGCGCTTAGGCTATGAGGTTCTGCCTAATTCTGTTGAAGAACGCTATGACATTATACAAGCTTTGACACTGAATTCACCGGAAGCTGTGATTGCTTTCTGTAAGGGAATTCAGGCAGCAGCGCCGGTAGATAGTTATGTAGTGCCTGAGCCTTGGGCAATGCCGGGTTATCAATGTGATGTCATTATGGCAGCAGGTGCCTTTGTGCAAGGCTCCTCCATTGAATTATCTGCGGATGCGCCGATAAAGCCACCTTATACTGTGTTTTTCCAAGGTGGACTCACCTGGTATCATGCTAAATTTGGTATTCTTATGTCTCTTCAAAAACTATATGAAGAGGGGATTTTGCATATCTAAATTGTGACAAGGGGATCGGCTTGCTGATTCCTTTTGTCTATAGAAAAACACCTTTTTAAATGCTAGGGCGGATTTTCCTATGGAATAAAAATTAGTTTAACGTATACAAATCCGCTTTGTTGTGATAAAATGTTACTTGATTATGGATGGAAATTAAAAGGGATTAATTCAAACGGAGGTAAACTGAGATGGCCAGAACAGCAAGAGTAATAAGTAAAAACGGGTGGACATTATTTCTTTTTATCTTACTTGGAATTGTCCTTGGCAGCTTTCTTGGTTACCTGGCAAAGAACGTTGAGTTCCTAACTTGGCTAAACTACGGTTTTAATTTTTCCATAGGTGATACAAAAGAAAATGGCGTTGTTACTCTTAATATCCTGGATGTTCTGGTAATCAGCTTTGGGATACGCATTAAGATAACAGTAGGAAGTATTGTTGGTGCAATTGCAGCAATCTTTATTTACAGCAAAATCTGAATTAGTTTATAATCAAGAGCAGAGATTTATCCATCCCTTGCTTTTGATATTGCCGAATGATTCCCTGGAGAGAGGCGAAGAAGGAGGCAAATATATGGATAATCGCTATTTAACAGTCAAGGAATTACCTGTGTCCGAACGTCCTTATGAGAAATGTGAAAGGGCAGGAGTAGGATCCTTATCGGATGCTGAGCTATTAGCAGTCATCCTTCGGACAGGGACAAAAAGTCAAAGAGTAATTGATCTGGCAGTGAATATATTAAATTATTCTACTGCCTACCCTGGTTTAAAGGGACTTAACTACTTAACCTTAAAAGAATTAACACAGATCAAAGGTATTGGTAGGGTAAAAGCAGTTGAACTTCAATGCTTGACAGAAATCACAAGACGTATGTCAAAGGAGCTGTTGCAGGATAGTCTGAAATTAGTTACACCGCAAAGTGTTGCAGATTATTACATGCAGGATATGAGGCATCTGACCAGAGAGATCGTTAAATTACTTATGCTGGATTCCAAGAATAGGTTAATCAAAGACATTGTAGTATCCGAGGGAACAGTTAATACGTCTCTCATGCCTACAAGGGAGATCTATGTGAATGCCATAAAATATGAGGCCGTCAATATTATTATTCTTCATAATCATCCAAGTGGAGACCCAACTCCTAGTGCAGAAGACATTAGAGTAACAAAAAAGCTTTCAGAAGCTGGAAATTTAATTGGTATTCTGCTTATGGATCATATCATTATTGGAGATAATAGATATATCAGCCTAAAGGAACAGGCGTTGTTTTAACTTCTCCTATGATGCTAATAGAAGATCTTTTATCAAAGCTCTCCATAAGGATATCGGTAGGCATTAACATTTCATTACATGAGCAAAAGTAGATAATCAGCGGCAACGCTGGTTGACACATGATTAATAGGAGGTAACGTACGATATGGCTTCAAAAGCATTCGGAATAGATTTTGGTACAAGTACAATTAAAATATATAAGAAGGGGCAGGGAATCGTTCTGGATGAGCGCAATATTGTGGCAATTTCCGGTAAGAACATCATTGCTACAGGTAATGATGCCTTTGATATGTATGAAAAAGCTCCTGCTAATATAAACGTATCTTACCCTGTGAAAAACGGAGTTATTGCTGATGTAGCAAATATGATGGAGCTCCTGACACATTTTATTGGGCGCATCGGCGGAGCAAAGCGCTTTGGCTCCAGTGCAGCAGATTATATTGTGGCAACACCGACAGATATTACAGAAGTAGAACGTCGTGCCTTTTATGATTTGATTGCCAGCTCAAACTTAAAGGTAGGACGCATTAAAATTGTAGAAAAGCCAATCGCAGATGCAGTGGGAGCCGGTCTGGATGTAATGACTGCAAGGGGAGTAATGATCGTAGATATCGGTGCAGACACTACAGAGGTATCCATACTTTCCTTAGGCGGAATTGTACTTAGTAAGTTGATACCCGTGGGCGGCAATCGTTTGGATGAAGCCATTAAAAACATGGTAAAAAGAAAGTATAACCTATACATTGGTGACAAAACGGCAGAGAATATAAAAAAGAAACTGGCAAGTGCCATTACCTCCGTGGAAGCCTCTGTAAAGGTTTATGGCCGAGATGTAGTCAGCGGTCTGCCGACCGAGATGGAAGTAAACTCAAACGATGTATTTGAAGCGATTGCTGAATATATGTATTCCATTATTGATGCCATTAAAATTATACTGGAGCGTACACCACCGGAAATCTCATCTGATATTATTGACAGTGGTATCTATATCACAGGCGGCTCAGCAGGTATCTTTGCACTGGACGAGCTGATGCGCAAAGAGACGGATTTAAAGATAAATATCTGTCCTGATCCTGCTAATACGGTTGTCAATGGTCTTGGACAAATATTAGAGAATCCCCAGTTAGCTACCTTAGCAGACACCATCCGTTCCAAAGCACTTAGTTAAGCAATTCTAGTTAAGCAGTTCTAATGATAGAAACAAGTATATATTTCCTATCATCAAGATGCACGGCGCTTAAAAACAGCGTCTTTATGAGAAGTTAAATGCAAACTTATCATAACTTATAATATTATATGGAGACTTTCAATGAGACGAAGGGCAAAAATTAATTTTAATCCAAAGTATATCCTCATTGGCTGTATCGTTCTATGCATCGGCTTGATTATTATTTCCTTCCGGTTTGGTGAGCAATTGTCGCCGGTAAAAAATGCGGTGGGATCGGTCATTACACCGATGCAGCGCGGAATCAATACCGTGGGAAGCTATATTACCGAAAAACTAGATCATTTTAAAAGAATCGGTGATCTTGAGCAGCAGAATACGCAGTTAAAGGAGCAGGTGGATCTATTATCCTATCAGAATCAAATGCTACTTCAGGATAAATACGAATTGGACGAGCTGAGAAAGCTTTATGATTTAGATCAAAAATATGCGGATTACCCTAAGGTTGCCGCAAGGGTCATTAGTAAGGACTCTAATAATTGGTATAATGTTTTTACCATCGATAAAGGTGAACGAGATGGTTTAGAGAAGAATATGAATGTGTTGGCAGGAAATGGTCTGGCAGGCATTATTACAGAGGTGCATTACAATTATTCTGTTGTAAGAGCAATTATTGATGATAACAGTAATGTCACCGGTATGTTTATTAAGACCTCCGACACTTGTTTTGTACAAGGTGATTTGAAGCTAATGGATGATGGCAAAATCCGAGTTGAACTAATCAGCAAGGATGCCCAGATCAACGATGGTGATGAAATTGTCACCTCCCATATCAGCCCGAACTTCCTGGAGGGAATCACAATTGGATATGTGAGCGATATTAAACTCGATCCCAGCAATATGACCAAGACAGCATTTCTGACACCTGTCGTTGATTTTGAACGTTTAGAGGAAGTACTTATTATCACGGAATTAAAAGAGCCTCTGATTGATGAAGCTCCTACAGAATAACATAAAGTAGGTATTGTTGTGAAAAGATTGATTATATATCTCATTGAAATCATTATATGTTTTTTGATACAAAGTGCAATGTATCATTATATTGCGTTGGCTAATATCATGCCCAACCTGCTATTAATCCTGGTTGCCTCCACAGGTCATATGCGCGGCAGAACCACTGGAATGATGGTGGGGTTATTTAGCGGCTTATTAGTCGATCTAATGTATGGCAGCTATATTATCGGCTTGTATGCCTTACTCTATTTGGTAATTGGATATTTAGCCGGCATGACCAATCGCTTTTATTCAAAAGATGATTTCACCTTACCGATCGGAATAATAGCAATATGTAATTTCCTATATGGTTTCTTCTACTATGTATTTGAATTTTTGTTACGTGGCAGACTCGACATCCTTTATTATTTAAGGAGAATCATATTACCGGAAATCATATACACGATAGCTGTATCGGTCCTTCTATATAAGCTGCTACATATGATAAACAACCGCTTAGAGCGTAATCAGGACGAGGAGGTATAAACTTGCTTGATGTATTTTTAGATTATTTTAAAAAACTTGCTAAATCACGACTATTTCCGGTTACTCTTATCTACCTTGTTTTGTTTGGTGTAATTATCAATCGACTTTTTGTATTGCAGATTGTTGAAGGTCCTGAAATCACAGTCGCGAGCGAATTAAAATATGCAAAGCAGCGAGATGTAAAAAGTACCCGCGGAAATATCTATGACCGAAATGGTGTACTGTTGGCTACAAATAAATTATCTTATTCTGTTGTCATGGAAGGCGTATCGATTACTTCTAATAAGGAGTATAATGCCATTATTGATCGATTAGTAAAATTAATTGAGAGCAGCGGTGATACCCTCGATACAGAATTTTATATTACAATAAATGAGAAGGGTGAATTTGAGTTTACTGTAAAGGGAAAGGCATTGACCCGATTTTTGGAGAATGCCTATGCTTATGTTCTGGTAGACGATGAACTGACCGAGGAACAGAAGAATTCTACCCCACAGGAAGTATTTGATTTTCTAAAGCATGGTACCGGAAATGCTGTTGCTCCTATGTTTAGCATCTCAGATGATTATTCTGATGAAGAGGCGTTAAAGATCATGAGCGTTCGCTATGCATTATTCATTAATTATCCAAAATATTTACAGGTTACCGTCGCTTCTGGTGTTAGTGACAAAACAGTGGCAGCCATTAAAGAAAACAATTCAGACCTTAGGGGCGTCGATATTCAGCAGCAGGCCAGCAGAGTTTATGAAGACAGCTTGTATTTTTCCCACCTTTTAGGCTATACCGGTTTGATTAGCTCTGATGAATTAGAAGCAAAAGAATTAGCAGAGAAAGAAAATAAAGACGAAGAAAATACTTATAATTCTACAGATATGATCGGGAAATCCGGTTTAGAACAGGTTTACGAACAGTATCTGTCCGGTAAAAAGGGTACCGAAACCGTAACTGTTAATTCTAATGGAAGAGTTACAGAGATTGAACAAACAGAGGATCCGATTGCCGGCAACGATCTTTATTTAACGATCGATAGCATCTTGCAAAAGAATGTCTATCTGCTTTTAGAAAAAGAGATAACAAATATCCTTTTATCTAGTATAGTGCCAACGATGAGCTATGGTAGTAAAGGCGAAAGCGCCAGTGAAATTACAATTCCGATTTATGAAGTGTACAATGCATTAATTAATAATAATATTATTGATGTGAATGAATTTGATAGTGCGGATGCTTCCACTCTTGAAAAGTCTACGAAGACAAAATATGAAACAGCATTACGAGATATTGATCGGAAATATAATGACATGCTTGCTTTAGATAATATAACCACGAATGATAAGGCAGGTGATATGGAAGATTTCCTGGATTATTTTTATAGTGTGTTAGTTAGTAATCACATCTTATTAAAGAGCAGTATTCCGGAAAATGATACAACCTATCAGTCCTATTTAGGTAATAATATAAGCCTAAGTGCTTTTCTTCAAAGTGCTCTGGCGAATAATTGGATTGATTTATCCATCTTAGGAATTGGTGATGAATACTATAGCGCTGAGGAATTATATCAGAAATTGATTGACTATACGAAGGGTATTCTAAAAGAAGACAATAAATTTCAAAAAATGATATATCGTAATTTAATTTTTTCCTATAAATTATCAGGAAATGAAATTTGTCTTTTATTATTTGACCAAGATGTGTTAGAATATAATGAAAGTGAAATTAACAACCTAAGAAATGGAAATATCTCTTCTTATAAGTTTATCACAGATAAGATCAAAGATCTTAAGATTACTCCAGGCATGTTAGCCCTTGAACCTTGCAGCGGCTCCGTTGTTATTACGGATGTTAAAACCGGCGATGTATTGGCTATGGTAACATATCCCAGCTATGATAATAACTTATTTGCCAATAAGATTGACTCGAATTATTATAATCAGTTATTAAAGGATAATTCTTATCCTTTGCTTAATCGTGCGATATCCACTAGAACAGCGCCGGGTTCAACCTTTAAGATGATTACTGCTGTAGCAGCCTTAGAAGAAGGGGTTACTACGCCTTCTGAAAAAATTGTTGATTTGGGTCAATTCACCAAGATTAATCCTGCTCCAAAGTGCCACATTTACCCTGGATCCCATGGTGCAGTTGATATTGTTGATGCCCTGAAGGTATCCTGTAACTACTTTTTCTTTGAGATGGGGTGGCGCCTCAGTATTGATAATAATGGCAAATATGATTCTAATCTAGGATTAACCAAGCTTCAAGAATATGCTACTCAATTCGGTTTAGACGAAACCTCCGGTCTGGAGTTAAGTGAGTTAAATCCTCAGATTTCAACACAAGATGCTGTTCGTTCTTCCATCGGACAAGGTTCCAACAACTATACGCCTGCCCAGCTGTCAAAATACATTACTACACTGGCAAACCGCGGAACCTGCTATAATCTTACCTTATTGGATAAGATTGAAGATAAGGATGGTACTGTAATTCTTGATAACAGTGCAACGGTGGATCATGACTTGACGGATGTGAGAGAGTCTACCTGGGATACCGTTTGGGATGGTATGTACGCAGTAACAAATGTGAATGGAGGCTCCGTATACACAGATTATTCTAATTTTGATGTTAAGATTGCCGGAAAGACAGGTACCGCACAGATTAGTAAATCTCATGCAAATAATGCCTTATTTGTTTCTTTTGCGCCCTATGAATCTCCGAAGATATCTGTAACCACTGTTATTCCAAATGGATATACTTCACATAATGCAGCAGCACTAACTAAGAATATCTATTCCTTATATTTTAAAAAAGCTGATGCAAATACCCTGCTGAATGGAAATACCGATGGCAATTCAAGCGGCGGTGCTTTGGAATAAACAATAAGGAAATACCTCTTATTGTATCAATAAATCCGGACATATGTCCGGGAAGGAGTTTAGCGATGAATAATTCTGTTATGATAAAAGGTAATAAATACGGCATCATTGTCGTATTGAGTCCTGATGTACCTTTTGAGGAATTGAAGCAACTGGTTGCAGAAAAATTCAGAGAGTCCAGTAAATTTTTTGATAATGCTAAAATGGCAATTACCTTTGAGGGACGTAAGTTGACGAACGAGCACCAGCGGGAGATTCTTGACATTATTGCGGAAAATACAGAAATGCATATTGTCTGTGTAATGGAGAATGATCCTACTATAGAAGAGACCTTCAAAAAAACCGTCGAACAAAAACTTATGGATTTATCGAATAATACCGGACAATTTTATAAAGGAATCCTACGCTCCGGTGCATCCCTTACCTTTGAAACCAGCGTAATAATCCTAGGTGATGTAAATCACGGCGCGAGTGTAGTATCGAAGGGAAACATCATTGTACTCGGCGCATTAAAGGGAAACGCCTTTGCGGGCGCAGCTGGAAATACCAATTCCTTTGTAGTCGCTCTTGATATGAATCCAATGCAGATTCGTATTGCTGATATTATTGCAAGGGCACCGGATAAGCCGGTGAAAGAAGAGGTAAAAGAAGCAAAGATTGCATTTTTAGAAGATGAGAATATCTACATCGAACCCTTGAACAAAAGTATACTAAATGACATCCGCTTATAAACCGGAGATTTCAAAAGCTGTGGCAAAAAGCTGCATTGATATTCGCTTATTAATAATTGCAAAACTTTATAGTTCCTGCAATTACCTAATATAATCTTAAACAAGGAGGAGAAATTCTCCGAAAAAAGCAAGGAGGAGAAATCCTCCTAAAAACCAGGGAGGAGAAATCCTCCTAAAAACCAGGAGGATTAGATAGCAAATGGGTGAAGTAATTGTTGTAACATCAGGCAAAGGTGGTGTTGGTAAAACAACAACAACCGCTAATGTTGGTACCGGCTTAGCAATGCTGGACAAGAAAGTAGTATTAATCGATACAGATATAGGCTTAAGAAATTTAGATGTGGTCATGGGCTTGGAAAATAGGATTGTCTATAATCTGGTCGATGTTATTGAGGGAACCTGCCGTATCCGAAATGCCTTAATTAAGGACAAGCGTTATCCTAATCTATATCTTTTACCATCCGCTCAAACAAGAGATAAGAATGCTGTTACTCCGGAACAAATGAAGAAGCTTGCTGATGAGCTTAGAGAGGAATTCGATTACATATTAATGGACTGCCCAGCAGGTATAGAGCAAGGCTTTAAGAATGCCATTGCAGGTGCTGACAGAGCATTAGTTGTTACTACTCCAGAAGTTTCAGCCGTTAGAGACGCTGATCGAATTATTGGATTATTAGAAGCAAATGAGATGAAGCAGACTCACTTGATCGTTAATCGTATTCGTATGGATATGGTAAAACGCGGTGATATGATGTCAAGTGACGATGTAGGTGAAATTCTTGCAATTGATTTAATTGGTATCGTTCCCGATGATGAAAATATCGTTATCTCCACCAATCAGGGTGAGCCTTTAGTTGGTTCTGATTCCTTAGCCGGTAGAGCCTATATGAACATTTGCAAAAGAATACTTGGTGAGGAAGTTCCATTCATGGACTTAGAGGAAAAGGCAGGATTTTTCGAAAAACTGTTTGGTAAACGAAAGAAGTAGGAGGTAGCAGGATGGGTTTTTCAGATTTTTTCAAGAAAAAGGGGACAGGCAGCATAGCTAAAGATCGCTTAAAACTAGTCTTGGTATCCGATCGTGCTGGCTGCTCACCTGAGATTATGGAACAAATTAAGAATGATATTATTGCAGTAATATCAAAATACATTGAGATTGATTTAGACGGGCTTGATATCAAAATTACGCAGATGGATTCTGAAACAAATAATGGTTCCGTACCTGCTTTGTTTGCAAATATCCCAATCAAGGATTTAAAGTCCTCTAAAAAATAAGGAAGTTATCTAGATGTTATCAAAATTAAAACGTTATGACTTTAAACGATATAATATTCCCTTGCTTATCTTAGTATTTATTTTAGGCTTGATAGGTGCATATTTAATCAAACAGGTTCAGGCAGAAGGTGAAAATCTCTTTTTAAAGCAATTGGTAGGCGTTGCTGGCGGAATTATTATTGCCCTTATCCTATCTTTAATTGATTATCATTTTATCTGCAATTTTTATATTATATTATATATTATTAATATAGTTCTGCTTGTTTTGGTTAAACTTATTGGAAAGACCATTAATTATGCTCAGCGTTGGGTTGTAATCGGTCCAATACAGTTTCAACCCTCAGAGCTGTCGAAAATTATATTGATTCTGTTTTTGGCAACGGTTTTTACTATATATCGTTCGAAAATCAATAACTTCATTTTAATTGGATTGTCCATTATTGCAATAGCGATTCCGGTATTATTTATTCTGGATCAACCCAATCTTTCGACAAGCATGATCATACTATTTATTTTTGCCATAATGCTATTTACGGCGGGATTAAGTTGGAAGATTATTTTACCGGTGCTTATCATCGGTATACCTACAATTTTACGTCTATTTTGGTATATTCAACAGGATTATCAGGTTCTGCTCAATGATTATCAGCAAGAAAGGGTTTTGTCCATCCTGCATCCTGATGAATATCCGGAAACCATGTTCCAGCAGGATAACTCTGAGCTGTCCATCGGCTCCGGACAATTATATGGTAAGATATTTGATGAGTCAGATAAGCGCAATTATGATTCCATCCCAATCTCAGAAAGTGATTTCATTTTCTCTGTTGCAGGCGAGGAATTTGGATTTATCGGATGCTGTTTTATCTTAGTTTTATATGGTATAATAATATATATCTGTTTAACAACTGCAAGAAAAGCACCGGACTATATGGGAATGTTAATTTCTGTGGGAATTGCCTCCATGTTTATGTTCCAGGTATTTGTAAACATCGGAGTTGCAACTGCATTTTTGCCAAATACCGGTGTACCTCTGCCTTTCCTAAGCTATGGCCTTAGTTCCTTAATTAGTGGAATGATTGCAGTTGGACTGATTCTAAATATTAGATTACAGCCAAAAAGAGGAAGAGGTTAGCGTTATAAAATTATAGCCGTAACAAGCGGCGGAAGGGAGGTTAATATGAATATCGGAATGATTGCACATGATGCAAAAAAGAAATTGATGCAAAACTTTTGTATTGCGTATCGTGGTATTTTAAGTAAACACAGTTTATATGCCACCGGTACTACAGGTCGTCTAATTGAGGAAGTTACAAATCTTAGTGTTCATAAGTTTTTGGCAGGACATTTGGGAGGGGAGCAGCAGTTGGGCTCTCAAATTGAGCATAATCAAATTGACTTAGTAATATATCTGCGCGACCCCATATCTCCGAAATCACATGAACCTGATGTAAATAATATATTCCAGCTTTGTGATAAGCATAACATACCTTTAGCAACAAATCTTGCTACAGCGGAATTACTCATCAAAGCTTTAGATCGTGGTGATTTAGATTGGCGCGAATTATTTAAAACGTGATTTAGCTTTTCGCTCAGCTTTTAAAAAAGGAATAGAATAAAGAAGTAAAATGATAAAAAAACAACTATGAAATTCGCAATATAGAGAATTTTTTAGTTGTTTTTCAGTTATAGTTGTACTATAATAGTTTTATAAATATAGTTTTTACACAAATTTATCAAAAAATTTAATATCTGGCACCGCACAACTTATGTTGCGTCCATCATAAGGAGGAGATTACAATGATACAGATAATTTCAGGTGAGAAAGGTAAGGGAAAAACTAAGATCCTTATCGACAAAGCCAACACTGAAGTGAGAGCTGCAAAGGGAAGCATTGTTTATCTTGACAAAAGCAACAAGCACATGTACGAGCTGAGTAATAAGATACGGTTAGAGAACGTACGAGATTATTTCATTGAGAATGAAAGTGAGTTTATCGGTTTTATCAGTGGTATTATTTCAGGTGATCATGATTTGCAAGCGGTTTTTCTAGATAGTTTCCTCAAAATTGCATATGTCGATGACGATAATTTTGAGTCAGTTTATTCAAAGCTAGAAAAGATTTCGGATCGATTTAATGTTGATTTGATTCTTAGTATTTCTAAAAACTTTAATGAGCTCCCAGAAAGTATAAAACAGAATGTTGTTGTATCTTTGTAATGGATACCTTTATGAATAGAACTACGATCTATTAAACTACAATTTATTGAACTACGATTATTGAACTACGATTATTGAACTACGATTATGAATTCGATTTATTGATTACGATTTATTAATTAAAATTGAAGCAAGCGAAAGGAGCGCCAAAACAAGCGCTCCTTTTTTTGATCATATTACAGTTTATTAATCATTTCTTAAGCGGCCAAAATAGCTTAATGCATACAAGCCTGCGATTCCGACTAAAGAATAAATGATCCGAGAAATTAAAGTCATATCTCCAAAAATCATTCTTACAAGATCAAAATCAAAGAATCCAATTAAGCCCCAGTTTACGGCTCCGATTACGACTAATATTAAAGCAATATAGTCTAATGTTTTCATAAAAAACCTCCTTCTTGGCTTTGCGTTTCGTTCAGAATATATAAATAAGATCACTTTATTCACTTTTCACCATAGAAAATAATGAAAAGGGATATTGCTCTTCTTTTATGATGCCCATTATTTTGTTGATTATGCATTATAGCCACAAAAGAGTGTAATTTCATGTTATAATTTTCTAAATTATGTAAATTTAGTGAAGAAATGAAAAAAAGGGTTTAAAAATGCTGAGAAAGTAAGTATAATAAGAAGGAATATCGAGACAGGAGGCGAACGCTTGAGCAATCAGAACAAGGTTGTCAAATTTAAAAAACGCAGGGGAATTAATATCGGTATTATTGTTTTTTTAATATTATTTTTATACGTGGCAATTAATGTGTACATTTATTTGACAAAAGATCAATTATCTATCTATGAAGTGCACGAAGGTACAACTGCGGTTGATAATAAAATTACAGGTATTATTTTACGCGAGGAAAAGCTGGTTTATTCAAAATCAGCCGGTTATATTTCCTATTTTCAAAGAGAAGGCACGAAAGTTGCCAAGGATAGCTCCATTTATTCCGTAGATGAAAATGGACAAATTTATAATGTTCTTGAAAGTAATGATGTGAAGGTCAAGATTACGGATCGGGATAATGCGGAAATCAGGCATGATATTCGAGCTTTTCAGGACAAGTACTCCGATTCTAATTTTTCCACAGTATATAATTTTAAAGAAAACTCTCAGAGTACGGCTTTGGATTTACTAAATAATACTGTAATAAACGAGGGTACTACGCTCAAAGATAATACAGGCTCTGCCCTTGCCTTGAATATGGTATCCAGCTCGGAAAGTGGGATTATTTCTTATTATACGGATTCTTATGAATCAGTTACTCCTGAGTCAGTCTCGGAGGATTCCTTTCACACAGAGAGTTATAAGAGGACAAACCTTCGTACAACAGAAATGATGACTAAGGATAGCCCTGTATATAAGCTCATTACCTCGGATACCTGGAAGGTTGTTTTGCCATTGACAAAGAGTCAATATGATTCCATCAGTGAATCTAAAAGGATTAAATTTACCATTCTTGAGGATGAATTTAAGATGAGTGCCGACTTATCCTTTATTACAAAGGATTCTATCTATTATGCCGTGTTAACGATGGATAAATACATGACAAATTATCTGGAAGAACGGTTTTTGGAGGTTGAACTGGATTTTAATTCAGTAGAAGGCTTGAAAATACCTGTTACTGCATTGGTGGAAAAGGATTTTTACTTAATACCGAAAGATTATTTTTGCTATGGTGCCGATAGCCAGGACAGGGGTGTTATTAAGAAACTATATTCAAAAACAGGCGATATTTCATATCCCTTTGTTAAGGCGGATACTTACTACGTTGATGGTTCCAATGAATACGTAGATACCTCATTATTTGAAGCCGGTACAGTTCTTCAGTTACCGGAAGCCTCCGGTGAATATACTTTATCTAAAACCAGTCAATTACTTGGCGTATACAATGTTAATCAAGGCTATGCGGTATTTAAAAGAGTGGAGATTTTGTATCAGGATGAGGAGTATTGTATCATTAGTGATGATACTACCAATGGGCTGTCTGCTTATGATCAGATTGCACTTGATGGGTCTAATGCGATTGATCAAGCGATTATTTATTAAGATTAGGTTGTGAGTTCGGGAGGCATAAGTCTGGTGGGGTGGTGAGATGAATAAGTGTACCGCTATGTTCATCTGGACTTGCCTTACCAAGAAGTGCTTGCCAAGTGCAGGCAAACACTTCTTGCCGGTCTGCGCCATCTGAATATAGCGGTACACTTATTCTTTGCGAAAGACGGTGAAGACTTATGCCTCCCGAACGCCAAGGTAATGTAAATGACTGTTATACGCAGTTGTAGGAGCCAAATTTGACTTTTATTGATTTAATATAAGTGTGGTAGCTTGCATCTAAATTGCTTATAATATAGGTTATATTGGGCAGTTTTTGATATTCTTGATATATAATTGTATTGCTTTTTAGGATTGGATGACGACCTATTGTATTCATTTCATAGAATCAAATTGGTTTCTACTTAATGATATGGTAAGGTACTAGGTACCGGTGGCTTTTATGTAGGATACTTAGAAGCAATAAAATTAAAAGAGAAGCAACCTTGTCTGTATATCAGTTCAAAGAAAAGGATAAGAAATTAAAAAAGGTTGGCTTTTTATGGCTTCTATTTTTAAAAATAGTTTATTTTTCTTTAGGGTAAGGAGGATTTATAATTATGATGAATGAGAATATTGAACATATAGAGCAGCGGATTCAAGCGGCTTGTGATAAAGTGGGCAGAGACCGTAAGGAGGTTACTTTAATTGCGGTTAGTAAGACGAAGCCGAATGAGATGCTTAAGGAGGCATTTTCTTTGGGAATGCGTCATTTTGGGGAGAATAAGGTCCAGGAATTGAAACAGAAATTTGAGGATTTGAATGACGAGTTTCCGGGGGTTAAATGGCATTTGATTGGACATTTGCAGCGGAATAAGGTGAAGTATATTATTGATAAGACAGAGTTGATTCATTCGGTTGATTCTATGCGTTTGGCAGAGCAGATTGATGAAGAAGCGGCTAAGAGAAATCTGATTTCTGATATTCTGATTGAGGTTAATATTGCATCAGAGGATACTAAATTTGGCGTGGCTCCGGAGGAGGTATTTTCTTTTATAAAAGAAATGAGTCGTTTGTCCCATATACGACTTCGGGGGCTGATGACTGTGGCACCATTTGTAGAAAATCCCGAGAAAAATAGGGAGTATTTTAAGAAATTGCGACAATTATATGTTGACATAAAAACAAAAAACATTGATAATATTGGTGATGGAAACATTTTGAATGAAGCTGTAGTTGATTTAAAAAATTATTTGGAACATTTTGATGTTCTATCTATGGGTATGACAGGAGATTTTGAAGTTGCAATTGAAGAAGGTGCCACCATGGTAAGAGTTGGGACAGGCATTTTTGGGGAACGTGATTATAGTATCTAATTTTTCCCTATACATCCAGATAACTAAAAGAATAACCCTGATAGCAACAAGAGCTCTCTAAGAATTTCCGAGAATGCTCAAAAAGAGATAGGAGAATAGAGTTATGGCAAATCTGATTAAGAATTTTCTGAGTACCATGAAGTTAACAGAAGATGATGAAGAATATGATGATTACGTTGAGGAAGAAGTAGAAAAGGAAGAAAAGAGAGCGAAACGTCTCGAGAAGAAAGAGCGAAAGCTAGATCGTTATGAGGAAGCTCAGGCGAAGCAATCCCTTGCGGCTCAGTCATCACTAAAGACAAATGACTTCAAAAATGAAAAGGTGGTAACAAGAATGGAAAGAACCTCATCCAATAAAGTGGTGCCGATTCGTACCACTGCAAAAGGTCTCGAAGTTTGTATCATGAAACCGACTACATTTGAAGATTCTCAAGAAATTTGTGATATGCTATTAACCGGAAGAGCGATTGTAATTAATTTGGAAGGCTTTGATGATAAGCTTGCACAGCGAACCATGGATTTTATTTCAGGTTCTGTCTATGCCATCAACGGTAAGCTCCACCGGATTTCCAATTGTATCTTTATTGTATCACCTGATACTGTTGACATTTCTGGCGACTATTCTGATTTGATTCAGAGCAGCTTTGAACCGCCAACCTTACAAACAAGATTTTAAACATGATGCATTTAGATAAAGACGAACAAATTTTTCGTAAACGAATTCTTGACCAAGCCAATATGGCTCATTACAGAAATATCTGTCTCTATTCAGATTTTCTAAATTTGAATGAACAGAATATTTGGATTAATCTTAAAAATGAATTACCAAAGATAAAGTATTTTACTTTCGGAGGTTTTGAAGAAGCCGAGAGGAAAATACTTTGCTTTTGTGGTAATGATATGCTTTCCGAAGAAGAAATCACCTATCCTATTTCCTGTATTAAGATCGTTCCGGTAAATCAAAAGTTCAGTGACAGCTTAAGTCACCGCGATTTTTTAGGAGCAGTCTTAAATCTTGGATTGGATCGTAGTAAGATCGGAGATATTCTTATTACTGACAATGAGGGCTATTTATTTGCTCATTCCGGTATCAGTGAGTTTATCGCAGATCAGCTATATAAAGTGAAGCATACCACGATAAAGTCACAAATAATTGATCGGAAAGAGTTTAACTATACCCCGAGATATAAGGAAATTACAGGAACCGTATCCTCTGTGCGGCTGGATAGTATCTTATCCGTAGCCTTTAATAGCTCTAGAAGCAGTTTAAGCGGTTTGATAGAGGGCAAAAAGGTATATGTAGATGGTAAGTTAATTCTATCGAATAGCCACGTATTAAAGGAGAATGACATCGTCTCTGTTCGAGGAATGGGAAAGTTCTTATATGTAGGGACTTCTTATCAAACGAAAAAAGGAAGGTACTCAGTTAAAGTTTTACTATATGTTTAATTATATATTTAAATAATAAGTATTAAATAAAGATATAAATTTTATATTTAAATGGGTATTAATTGATAGAATTTTATAATAAATCCGCAGTGAGTATTGATTGATAGGATTACTTTTGTTTCGTAATCAATCCGACGCACTGAGTAGTGATTAACAGGTTCAAATTTTACCATGAAAGATAAATAGATAAGGAGGATGGCATGACCTCGTCTTAGGTTCTGATGCGGTTATGCATTTTTTATGAATAATAAACTTTCTGTAAGCTATGAAGATAAACCAGCATATGATATCCTTCTGGAACCGGGTTTTAAAAGACTACCCCTTGAGCTTGAAGCACTTGGGATGATTGATCGACGGTTCATGATTATCACTGACAGCAATGTGGGAAAGCATTATGCCAATGAGCTGTTTCAACAATTAGCTCCTTTTGCTAAGGCAATACAGATCTACACCTTCCCAGCCGGTGAACAGAATAAGAATCTTGATACCGTTAATTTATGCTATGAACAGCTTATCTTAGCAGGCTTTGATCGTAATGATGTATTAATTGCACTAGGCGGCGGAGTTGTGGGTGATCTTACCGGCTTTGTAGCGGCGACCTATCTTCGCGGAATTCGTTTTATACAAGTTCCGACCTCCCTCCTTTCTATGGTTGATTCCAGTATTGGCGGTAAAACGGGCGTTGATTATAAGGCGTATAAGAATATGGTCGGTGCTTTCCACCAGCCCAGCCTCGTGTACATGAATCTAACAGTATTAAATTCCTTGCCGGAGAAGGAATACTTTTCAGGTATGGCAGAAATCATAAAGCATGGTCTAATTAAGGACAACGCATATTATCATTGGTTGAAGGCTCACCGCGAGCAGATTCATCATAAGGATTATGAAACCCTGTTGGAAATGATTCACCATAGCTGCCAGATTAAACGTGCGGTGGTAGAAAAGGATCCCAAGGAAAAGGGAGACAGGGCATTACTGAATTTTGGACATACCATTGGACATTCCGTTGAGAAGTTAATGGAGTTCCAGCTTTTACACGGTGAATGTGTTTGTATAGGTATGGCAGCGGCCGCATATATGTCAATGAAACGCGGAAATATAACATCTATGGAGTATCAGGATATCTTAACAACTCTTCAAGACTTTAGGCAGCCAATTCATGCACAGGGCTTATCTGCAGAAGAGGTGTACGAGGTTACCCGGTTGGACAAAAAGATGGATTCCGATAAAATACGTTTTATTCTGCTTAAAGCAGTTGGTGATTCCATCATTGATCCTTCTGTATCAAAGGAAGAGATGCTGGAAGCAATAGAAACTATTTTATAGTAGCAACACACTTGCATTATTTTAAAGGAAATGCTCGTATCTGGTTTCATATATAACACTTATTTCATGTATAACACTTATACTAGCTTTCGTTTAAAGCACATAAGAGGTAATGGTCTACATAAGAAAAGACACTAATTGGAGGTATTGGAATGGGACAACGTATGAAACATTTGCTTTTATTTATTATATTGGTGGCAATTGACCAGCTGACAAAGTATTGGGTTCGGACAGATTTAATAAACCGTGATCCAATTGATATTATTCCAAAGGTACTAAACTTGCAGCATACTACAAATGACGGTGCTGTATGGGGAATTATGAGCGGGAAAGTTCCATTTTTAATTATCTTTACAGCGATTGTTATGGCTCTGATCATATTCTTATACTATAAGATTCCACAGGGCAAAAAATACAATGCATTAAAGCTTTTAGTTGTTTTCATTTTGGCTGGAGCAATCGGTAACTTTATTGATCGAATTTATCTGGGACATGTCGTTGATTTTATCTATTTTGAATTAATTAACTTCCCTCTGTTTAATGTTGCAGACAGTTATTTGACCGTTTCCTCCGTTCTGTTATTCATCCTAGCAATATTCTATTATAAGGATGATGATTTTGCCTTCCTGGAACAACTGTTCAAAAAGAAAAAGGATGCAGCAGGTGTAAATAACGAGGATGCAAAGGATGATTCCAATGATTCCAAATAATCAGATTTCAAAAAACAGAAACAAACGTTATGGGAAAGGATTCAATTTACATGCTAGAAGATGAATTACTTCCATTAGAGGAGGATCAGGAGCAAAGCTTAGAATTTGTTGTTGATGACGAAAACGACAGTATCCGGATCGATAAATATTTATCCACGATTCAATCCGAACTTTCCCGCAGCTATATCCAAAAACTAATTGAGGACGGACGAATCTTCGCAGGAGACAAGCCGGTAAAGGCTAATCTGAAAGTGAAGACTGGGACTGTCGTAACAGTAAAGGTTCCGAAACTTACGGAGGCAGAAATCCTCCCTGAGGATATACCGATTGATATTGTTTATGAAGATAAGGATATTATTATTGTGAATAAGCACAAGGGACTCGTGGTTCATCCGGCTGCCGGACACGCGAACGGAACGCTGGTAAACGCCCTTATGTATCATTGCAGAGGAGAATTATCGGGTATTAACGGTATTATGCGACCGGGCATTGTGCACCGGATTGACCGGGATACAACAGGAGTAATTGTAGCCTGTAAAAATGATAAGGCTCATCAATTCATCGCCGATCAGCTAAAGGTACATTCTATCACAAGAAAATATCAGGCAATCGTTTATCATACCTTTAAAACGGAGCAGGGCCGCATTGAGGCGCCCATTGGAAGAGATCCGAAGGATCGCAAGAAGATGGCGGTTAACCATAAAAACGGCAAATCCGCCGCTACCAATTACATTGTATTAGAAAATTTAGGCCATCAATATGCACTGGTGGAATGCTCCTTGGAGACAGGGCGAACCCATCAGATCAGAGTTCATATGGCAAGTATCCATCACCCTTTGTTAGGGGATACTGTATACGGACTAAACAAAGATCCGTTCCAGCTTACGGGACAGGCCTTACATGCCGGAGTACTAGGCTTTATCCATCCGACAACAAGGGAATATGTTGAATTTCAAGCACCACTTCCTGATTATTTTCAAGATTTGTTAAAGAAATTAAGACATAAGGGGTAACTTTTATTGAGAAGAAAAATCATTGATGAACTAATTCGTTGGAAAACAGAAGATGAGGGCAGGCAGATCCTGCTTACCGGAGCAAAGGGCGTGGGCAAAACATATCTAGCATATGATTTTGCCAAGGCCTTTTTTGGCGGCATTTATTATATGAATTTGGAGCGGGAACCAAAGGCTTTGGCATTATTTCAAGAAAGACAGACAGATCAGCTGATATCAGCTTTTGTGGACTATCATAAGATTACTATGGAGGATCCCATAGAAAACCGAATCTTAATTTTAGATGAAATCAGTTACTGTGCGGAGGTGGTAGAGCTTCTAAAACGGAAGGAATTGTCCTCTGTCTTTCGATTCATCCTTTGCATTTCCAGCCGGCCGATTTCCCCGGAAGCCTCCTCCGGTCTGAAAGAGCTCAGAGTGAATCCTTTAGAATTTGATGAATTTCTTCTTGCGACCAGTAATGAGTGGTACATTGAATCCATCCAAACACATTTTCAGTTAAATCGTAAGATACCAGAGATTGTACATAAGGAGCTGCTGGCTTTTCATCAGTTGTATCTCCAAATTGGCGGTATGCCCGCCATGGTCAATGAATACCTAAATCTGATGGCAGCGGTTAATGTATCGGAGCAGCAGAACTTTCTGATCGGGTCCTATCATGATTCTATTATTCGAGATAATCCTGATAGTGAAGCCTTGAAAATGAATCAGGTATATGACAGTATTCCCTTTCAGCTGTTGAAGGAAAATAAGAAATTTCAATATAAGCTGATCCGAAAGGGTACTACTCATGCCATGTATAAGGATGCCATCCGCAGACTTATGGAAGAGCACTTTATTTTAAATTGTAATCGAATTAGCAGTGAACAATTGGCTGAGCCAATCAAAACCTTTCAGTCAGAGGACTGGAGGAATGTAGAGTTAAATACGACCTTTAAATTGTATTTATCAGATACAGGATTGCTTCATACCAAGATAGCAGAAGTAATGGAGGATAATCTATCTGTTTACAGTCAAAAGGCCTTACTGGAGAATTATGTAGCGCAGACCCTTCAGGCCAAAAGCTATCCCTTTGCCTTCTGGGAATCTGATTCCATGGCAAAAGTAGATTTTATCTTCCTGAAGAATCAGACCTTGCTTCCAATTGAAATTTTTGAAAACGAAAATACTCGCTCCAAGAGTATCAGTATTTTGAAACAGAAGTGTGAGTTTCCATATTCCATTAAAGTATCTTCAAAGAATTTTGATTTTTCGAATGGTGTAAAGTATGTTCCCTATTACGCGGTGTTCTGCCTTTAGCTTCAATAAATTGTAAATTATTACATGAATTATTCCAATTATTTCCTAAATTCTTACGATTTTATTAAAAAACTATTGACAAATTAATTTCCTTAATATAGTATTGTAATACAGGCGACGGTCTACCAGTGTAGTGATTCATTTGCTCCTTTTAAACCTTTTATTCTACATTTGTAAGTACCTGTTTTTATGCGAGTTGTCGATATGTGAATTAATTTACATATTTAATATATAGATGAAGTTTTAATATCATATTAATAATATCGAAGCTAACAAATCTGACAAATGAGCGGAGAAATTATAGGTCAGATTGTATTTTCTATATGTGTAGAATAACATTTTAACGTAAAAGGGGTGCCAAAAAACATGTCATTACCAGACATACGCCTTCACGAAGGAGAGCTTAATGTGATGGAGCTATTATGGTCCAATAAGAACCTGGCTGCAAAGGATATCTCCAAGATCATTAAGGAATATATAGGCTGGGAAAAGAACACTACGTATACCGTTATAAACCGTCTGATTGAAAAGGGTGCAATAAAGCGAGAAGAGCCTGGCTTTATATGCAAAGCTGCGATTTCCAAGCGAACAGTTCAGGCAATTGAAACAAAAGCTTTACTTAATAAATTATATAACGGTTCTTTATCTACCTTCTTAACAGAGTATTTAAAAAATCAGGATTTATCAAAAGCAGAAGTATTAGAATTACAAAGAATAATTGGAGAGCAGAGATTTTAATTAGTCTCTGCTTTTTTGATATGAATATCTAACTTTACGGTATCAAACGATTTTATACACAATCCTTTTTATAGCTTATATAATGAAATTCGCAGGATATGCCATACTGATTACTAGATATGCCTAAAAATACATCGGAATATTTTTTTATGTTATTCTCTCCATGCAAGGTTAATTTACAAGACCTAAAGGAAAAATGGGAGGATAACAAATGAAAGGAAAGAAACGTATTTCCAAAGTGACCGCAGCGATTACCTATTTCTTATGTATTGCTATCGTTGTTGGTCTTATCATCGGCAATAATTATGCCCTAAAGTATCAGAATCTTATTTCTGTATATTTCAATCAATCAACTCAGAAGATAGTATCCGCTGAAAATGAATCCTCGGACTACTATACCAGTGATTATAACAGTGAGGAAGAAAGAACAAAGCATTTGCAGGAAGTAGGAACCGAAATTGAAGCAGAAGGTATTGTCCTTTTGAAAAATGAGAATTCAGCACTTCCTTTAACATCAGGTTCTAAAATCAGCGTATTCGGCCAAGATAGTGTAGATCCTGTTTACGGCGGTGGCGGTGCCGGTTCTGTGGATGCCTCAAAAGCAGTTAATTTAAAAACAGCCTTTGAAAAGGCAGGTTTTGAGCTTAACAATACCCTATGGGATTTCTATGCAACGGGAGAGGGCTCTTCTTATCGTAAAGCAACACCTGACGTATACGGACAGGGTGCTTTCGCAGTAAATGAAGTTCCTGCCAGCGTGTATACAGATGCTGTAAAATCAAGCTTTACAGCCTACGGTGATGCGGCTGTGGTTGTTATTGGCCGTTCCGGCGGGGAAAGCTCTGATCTTTCCACCACACCGTTGGAAAGCGGAGCTGCCTATTTACAGCTGGATGATAATGAAAAAGCAATGCTCCAGATGGCAAAGGATAACTTTGATAAGGTAATTGTAATTTTAAATACACAGAATGCCATGGAATTAGGCTTCTTAGAGGAGTATCAAATCGATGCTTGCCTGTGGATTGGTGCCTTAGGTGAAACCGGTGCATATGCGGTAGGCGATGTACTTACCGGCGCTGTGAATCCTTCCGGTGCTCTTGTTGATACCTATGCTTATGATTCCTTAAGTGCTCCAAGCATGACCAACTTCGGAAACTATGCCATTGCAAACAGCACTGTGGATCGGGGCAATGCATACCTGGTCTATGGGGAAGGTATCTACGTAGGATATCTCTATTATGAGACCAGATATGAGGATGTTGTATTAGGAAATGAAGATAAAGCAAATTATGATTATACTGCGGCAGTTCAATATCCCTTTGGCTATGGCTTATCCTATACTGAGTTTGAATGGTCTGATTTCAGTGTAAAGGGAAATGATACCACCTATGATATCTCTGTTACTGTGACAAACAAGGGAGCAGCTGCTGGTAAGGATATTGTACAGATTTATATGCAATCACCGTATACCGATTATGATAAAGAGAATGCTATTGAAAAAGCTTCTGTTAAATTAGTCGGCATGGCTAAAACCACGGTAATTGAAGCCGGTAAGAGTGAAACAGTAACCGTTTCCGTGAATAAGGAAGAAATGAAAGCGTACGACGCAAAGGGCTTCGGTACTTATATTGTAGATGCCGGTGATTATTTCTTCGCAGCCGGTAATAATGCTCATGATGCATTAAATAATATCTTAGCTGCTAAGGATAAGACAACCGCAGACGGCATGGATTACAAGGGAAATGCAGACTTTACCACAAAAGTAACTGTAGATCAATTAGACTCCGTAACTTATGCGACCTCTCAGGCTACGGGTAATGCGATTACCAACCAGTTTGAGGATGCAGATATTAACTACTATGATTCAGATTTTACTTATTTAAGCAGAAGTAACTGGAGCGGCACCTGGCCTGCCACTTATGCAAACGGCAGCCTAACCGCCTCCGATGAAATGTTAGCTGACTTAGAAATCTCCTTTTCAGAGGATGAGAATGCAGCAGCTCCTGTGACAGATTCCACCAGCGAGGAGTTTGGAACCTTAAACTCTGCTACCTTAATCGGAACCGATTATCAGGATAACTTATGGAATATTCTCGTACAGCAGATGTCAATCGAAGAGATGGATAAGCTGGTACGTATTGGCGGCTATGCTACCACCAGCGTAGATTCCATTCAGCTTCCGGCTACCGTTGATAAGGACGGACCTGCCGGTATCTCCGGAACCTTAGTTGGCGGTGAAAGCGGAACCTCTTATCCACCGGAAGTTGTGTTAGGTTCAACCTGGAATGTGGCACTGGCTGAGGAATTCGGTAAATGCATCGGAGAAGACAGTATTGCCCTTAAGGTTGCCGTATGGTATGCTCCTGCATGTAATATTCACCGTTCTCCTTACAGCGGAAGAAACTTCGAATACTTCTCAGAAGATAGCTATCTTTCCGGTGAAATGACCGCAAGCACCGTAACCGGGGCTCAGTCAAAGGGTACTGTTGTTACCGTGAAGCACTTTGCTTTAAATGATCAGGAAACCAACCGTGTCGGCGGTGCAATGTTTGCAAATGAGCAGTCCATTCGTGAAGTTTATTTAAGACCTTTTGAACTTGCTGTTCGTGAAGGTAATGCTCTTGGTATGATGGCTAGTATGAATCGAATCGGAAGCCGTTGGACCGGCGGACATTATGGACTAATGACTTCGACCCTTCGTGATGAATGGGGCTTTGAAGGAATGGTTATTACAGATCAGGCCTCTTACTCTGTATTTGCATACGAGGATCTTCGTGAAGGTTTGGAAGCCGGCACTGATTTATGGCTGAATTCCGATGCTACACTTTGGACCTTGACCGAGGATCAAATGACATCGACCGTTACGAATAATCTGCAAAGAGCAGCAAAAAATGTTGTATATGCAATTACCAACAGCAATGCGATGAACGGATTATCCTCAGGAAGCAAGATTGTACCTGTAATGCCACTTTGGAAGAAGGCATTGTTCGGTCTTGATATCGTTGCCGGACTACTTGTTGCTCTAGCATTAATATTCGTTACAAATCGACTAGTAAAACAGAGAAAAGAAGTATAAAATATTAGCAGGAATTTAAGTGAATTCTTATTATAACTGGATTATGATTTATAGAAAGAAAATTCACTGATTTCAAATAATACAGATCTCTGCAGCCAGAAATGGCTGCAGGGGTTTTTGCTATATATAAACGGAAAGGCGTGGGTTTAAGATGAAGCTGGCTGTTGTTGATGATGAAAAGAAAGCTACCGACTTACTCGAGGGTTATATTAAGCGGTTTGAACGAGAAAATAATATGACGATGAAAGTATCGGTATTTCATAATCCCAATGACTTCTTGAACAATTATAGCCGGGATTATGATTTAGTTTTGATGGACATTGAGATGCCAGGACTAAATGGAATCGAGACAGCAAGGGAGCTACGGCGTATGGATAGCCGGGTGGTATTGATGTTTATCACCAATATGGCACAGTATGCCATTAACGGATATGAGGTAGAGGCTGTGGACTTTGTAATCAAGCCTGTATCCTATGCGGATTTTGTACTAAAAATGCAAAAGGCAACCCGCTATATCTCCAGAAATAAAGATAAAAAATTGACTCTAAACTCAACGGAGGGTGTCGTAAATCTGCATGTCTCAGATATCAGCTATATTGAAGTGATACGGCATTATCTGATCTATCATACCCTAAATGGCTCTTACACAGTCCGGGGTGTTTTAAAGGAAGCAGAAGAGAATCTGGCAAAATATCATTTTGTCAGGAGTAATCATTGCTATCTGGTCAATCTGAAATACGTGGAATCCATCAATGGGAATGTGGTAAGAGTCAGCGGCGATGATTTACAGATCAGCCGGAATAAAAAAATTGAGTTTTTAATGGAATTTACCAGATATATAGGAGGGATGCAATAATGGAATTTACCGCACTTGATGTATTTGAAGAAATACGGTTTATTGTGGAACTTCTGGTCGCAGAACAGCTCTTTGTCTGGTCCTTTGCAAAAAGAAAAAACAACTTTTGGTTCAAATCCATCCTGGGGAATTTAGCTTTTGTTCTATTAGCTGTAAGCTATGTACAGATTATCTCCTGGGTTGATATCAATTCTAATTTCTCCACAAAAATCTTGGCACCGGCCTGGTATATTTGCTTAGCCATATTATCACTGATCTTTATTCGTATCTGTTATAAGATCACCTTAAGCGATGCCTTGTTCATGGGAATTGCCGGTTATTCGCTGCAGCACATTGAATATATCGTAGTAAATGAAGTATTAGCCCGGGGTATATGGAAAGACTTAGTAAACCATCTATGGCTTTATGCTATCATCTGTATTGTTACATGCACCATCTTGTATTATCTGATTGCGCGGCTCTTTGCCACAAAGCTGAAGGCCTGCGGCGGAATTCTTTATGAGGATCACATTCAAACCATCATTTATTTTCTGCTAATGTTAGTGATCTTGTTCTTTAGTTCATTTTTGGGACAAAATATATTCCTAAATGGAACCACAGACTACAGCCAAATCAATTACAAGGGTGCCACCTATGATTTCTTTAATTGTACTTTGGTACTGGTAGTACAGTATAGTATTTTCCGCATCAGCACCTTAAACCGGGAGAAGGAGATTGTGAAGCAGCTATTGTATGAACGTCAGAAGCAGTATAATTTATCCAGGGAAAACATTGAGATGATTAATCATAAATGCCATGACTTAAAGCATCAGATTCAGGCCTTAAAGGAGGCAAAAAGCGAAGAACTGAATCGCTATATTGATGAAGTAGAGGACTCCATTATGATTTATGATACGGTGTTGAAGACGGAAAATGAGGTGTTAAATACCATCTTATCCGAGAAAAGTCTCTACTGCGAGAAACACAGTATCCGGCTATCCTGTATTGTGGATGCCAGCCAGCTGGATTTCATGAGTACGCTGGATATATACGCACTGCTAGGAAATGCACTGGATAATGCAATTGAAAGCGTCATTCTTCACAAGGAAACGGAGAAGCGGGTCATCAGCCTTACCATATCGGCCAATGAGAGCTTTCTATGCATTCAGACCAATAATTACTTTGAAGGGAATATGCTGATCAAGGAAGGTATTCCTGTAACTACTAAGAAAAACAAGGCTTATCATGGCTTTGGAATGAAGAGCATGAAGCATGTGGCGGAAAAATACGGTGGAACTCTGTATACCAGCCTGGATAATGGAATCTTTATGCTGCAGATCGTAATCCCGATTCCTGCAGAATTTACGCGGCTATTAAGGGAAGCGAAGGATGAAAAACTGTTAAATCAGAGATAGATTGGTAGATCCCGGCACCATAGCCGGGATCTACATGATGATTACCCACTGAGTCGTGTGTCTGTGAAATCTGATTTTGATCCTTTCCTGGCAACCGTTACGTTCAATAAAACAGCCGAAGAGTATGGTAGATATTCCGGAATAGTTCTCTTCCTTAGCATATTCCACTTCAATCTTATACGTAGACAGTTGATGGGTCTTCTCATCCTGCAGACACACATATCTGGGTCTGATTTCCCCCCGCAGATTAAAATATGCATCTACGGATATGGGTACATTACTCATTGCAAAATACCTCCCTCATATTTTGGCCGTTTTTTCTCTCTCGAGATACCTCCCGACATATGATAAATGCCATTATTTACAAATACACTTCTTACAACTGCATCTTTCCCATATCTACCCCTAATATGATCTACCGTATCATCCATCTTAGCCAATTTCTCATACCGATCCATATCAAACAAATCTAATTGCCGAGTTAGGGTGAAGGGAACCATTTTACTGGTATGAATACCGAGATTTCGAACGGGCGTCCTGCCATCCCACATATCCTCAAAAAGCTGGCAGGCGAATTTATGAATTTCATTAGTAGTGTTTGTCGGGTTTAATAAGGTCATCTGATGTGACGTGCTGTGAAATTGAAAATCGACAACACTGACTGCCACAACACTAGCCATAACAGAATCCGCGCGTAATCTGGCACAAACTGTCTCTGCCAGAGAGAGCAGTATCATTCTGGCCATATCAGCCTTATCCACATCAAAAGGAATAACGCTGGAATTGCCATAGCCCTTGTTTGGCGGTGCCTCATCCGCCACTATGGATACATCAATCCCATTTGCAAAGGCGCAGAGAACCTCACCCACTTTACCAAAATGCGCCTTTAGTATCCTCAAATCCGTCTTCGCCAGATCGCCTATAGTAAAGATACCCAGGTTATATAGCTTACGCTTGGTCGCATGACCTACAAACAATAAATCCCCAACAGGCAAAGGCCACATCTTGCGCTCAACCTCCTGTGGAAATAAGGTATGAACCAGGTTGGGCTTCTTAAAATCACCAGCCATCTTTGCCAGCAGCTTATTATTGGAGATGCCTACATTGACAGTAAATCCAAGCTCCCGGTGTATTTTATCCTTAATCATATGGGCACAGGCCACCGGAGCTCCGAACAAACCCGTCGTCCCCGTCATATCCATATAGGCTTCATCAATACTGAATCGCTCCACATGGGGTGCGAATTCATTTAGTATTTCAACAAAAGCTTCTGAACACTTCTCATACAGATCGTAATGGGGCGGTACCAGAACCAGGTCAGGGCACCGCTTTAGCGCATCCGAAATCGTGTCCCCTGTTCGAATGCCATATTTTTTAGCCGCTATGGACTTTGCGAGAATAATTCCATGACGCTTCTTGATATCGCCGCCTACAGCAGAGGGTATGTCTCGTAAATCCTGCTTTTCACCAAGGATCTGCAACCTGTAACAAGCTTCCCAGCTTAGAAAAGCGGAGTTGGCATCGACGTGGAATATGATTTTCTCCATATACATTCACTTCCTTACTATGCATGCTGCCTTTTTGCCGACTTAAGGGTGTTTATTTTACTTTTTTCCAAGGCAAACATTTGTTCGGTTTATTTAATAATAGTATTGTTTAATCCCATTGTCAAGAGGTATAAAATGGTATATTTAATAGATATTTGTTAATTCCTTTCCGTACTCTTAGCCTATTACAGCATAGGCAGCAGTTGTAAAAAAAGGATACATATTATGTAAATGAAACTTGAAAATTCCATATAATTCCTTCATAATGTAACTACACTTGTTAACCCTTAAACCCGTGGAGCCGAGCTAGAAGAGGATGAATAGATATACATACATCAGTAAGGAGAGATAGAGTATGATAAAGGAACAAACAAGAAATAGTACCAAAATGCGCTCATCAACAGTTATTTCAAGGGTCTTTTCCTACATAAAACAATATAAGCTATTCATTTCCTGCTACATGTTTCTAGCTATCCTTGGCGCATTGATTAACCTGGAATTTGCAAATATTATCAATACCTCCATTAATTCTGCTTTAAATCATTTAACCGCTACCATCATCAGCAATATGATACTGGCATCTCTCGTCATATTAGTCGGTGTAGTTATTACATACTTAAGTAACTATCTTTACGGTATTTTCAAAGCCCGGATTATGAATGATATTCGAAATGATGCTGTCAGCCATCTGCAGAAATTACCCCTTTCCTTTATTGAAGATAATCATACCGGTGATCTTATTTCCAGATTTACCGGTGACTTAACAGCAGTGCAGAGCTTTATCGGAGATGAATTATTTCGGACAGCCGCAAAGATGTTAACACTCATTATTTCCTCCGTTTATTTGATCAGTATTAATTGGAAGCTCTTCCTTGTATCCGTGATATTGATGCCTCCGGCACTTTTCTTTTCTACAAAAGTAACAAAACCAATGTCACAACTGTTTAAGAAAGCTTCCGGTGAGATTGGTAAAGCAAATTCATTGGCACAGGATTCCTATGGGGGAATTTATATTATTAAGGCTTTTCATCTTGAGGACATTATCCACGATAAGTTTTCAAGCATTATTAATACAGGTCTGCAATATGAGATAAAGGGAATTCATAAGTTGAAATGGCTCCCTATTTTTAATATTATTCTATGGTCCTCTCCCTTTGCCATCTGTTTGATATACGGTTCCTTTTTATCAATCAATCACGAAATATCTCCTGGTCAGCTTCCTGCTTTTGTCTACCTGCTTAACAATATCGTAGGACCTTTCTCAGATATTCCACGCATGATCAGTAATTTTCAAATGTCCCTGGGTAAGGCTGAACGGTTATTTGAGATACTGGATCAACCTGCTGAAAGAACAGACGGAGAGGAGTATCCGGTTTCCAATGAGGAAGCGGCAGTTCAATTTAAGGATGTCTCCTTCTCTTATGGTACTGATAATGCAAAAAATGTACTCAGTAGCACTACCTTTATATTAAAACCAGGAAGTATAACAGCCTTGGTTGGAATCAGCGGATGCGGTAAAAGCACCGTCTTAAAGTTGTTATCCGGTTTTTATGATGAATTTGAAGGGACAATCGAATTATTTGGTCATTCCCTACGGGAATGGAGCCTTGAGGCAATCCGGGCGAAAATTTCCCTGGTAACTCAGGATACATATCTTTTTCCTATGTCTGTTTTTGATAATATTCAGATGGGACGGCTGCAAGCAACCTATGATGAGGTAATAGCAGCGGCAAAGGCAGCAGATGCACACGAATTCATTATGGAGCTGCCGAGTGGCTATGATACTTATGTCGGAGAAAGAGGCATTCAGCTTTCCGGCGGCCAAAGACAGAGAATTTCACTGGCTCGCGCCTTTTTAAAGGATTCGCCGATTATTTTGTTAGATGAGCCAACCTCCGCCTTGGACACCATTAGTGAGGCCTCTGTAAAGAATGCTATGTTCAAATTAATGGAACATCGGACAGTCCTTATAGTTACCCATAGGCTGTCTACCATAAAAGATGCGGATGAAATTCTTGTCCTGGAGCATGGTGAGATCATTGAAAAGGGCACCCATGATGAGCTTATTTCAAGAGACAGCCATTATTTAAAGTTATATAAAAATCAAACCTAGAAGAGTACTTTGATCGTGAGTTTATTGTTTAGAGAAAAAAGGAGGATCGATAGCGCTTGAGAAGTCTTAATCTAAATGAATATCGAAATATATTTAAGTACCTACGACCTAATAAATTATTCTATGCTTTCATTATGACCTTCGATTGTATTACGGAGATCAGCTTTTATCTCCTAAAGCCGATTGTCATGAAGCTGATGCTGGATGCAGCAATAAAATCAGACCTGGCTATGTTACAGAAAGGAATTTTGATAACCCTTGCCATCTGTATTATGGGCATGCTCCTCTTTGTTCCTCTGGAGTTTTATCTCTTTAAGATATTCCAGACAACTTCCGCTCACATAAGAAACTGTGTATTTGATCATATTCTTCATTTGCCGGTACCTTATATAGAACGAAATCATAGCGGTGATACCATCTCAAGACTCAGCAATGATGTTCCTGTTATGGAGAGAGCATTTCAATGGTCTTTTCGAATGATCCTGGTCACACTACTCAGCGGAATGAGTGCAGCCACCATGATGCTTTTTCTGGATTGGAAGGTAAGTATTATTCTGATCTTAATTGGATTACTTTCAGTAGTAATTAATGTAAAACAGGCAAATGACCTAAGAAAGGTAAATGATCGCATTCAAAAGAAAATGGGAGAGTATACGGAAAATCTTTCAAATGTAATTAACGGCTTCATGACCATTAAAAGTCTTCAGCTAGACAAATCAATGCTGGAGAATACGAAAAAGATTAACGGCGAGATTCTAAAAGATACTATCGCTATTTCAACAAAAAGTGCCTTTAGTGAGACCCGTAACTTCTTTTTCAGCTCAATCAATTTTATCGGTGTGATCTTGCTGGCCTCTTATTTGGCCATAAAGGGAATCAGCAGCCTTGGCTCCGTAGTCTCAATGGTGTTTCTGTTAAATACAGTAAATAACATGTTCGGGAATATCAATAGCATGCTTATTAATCTTCAAGGATACCTTGCCGCCTCTTCCAGAGTGTCCGGTCTTATGGAAACAGAAAAGGAGGTTGAAAGAGTTGATATTGATGCTGTAAATAAGAATAGTACTGATTTTAAAATAGAAAATGAGATAAAAACTGAGATAAATCCTAAGATAAAAACTATGATAGAGCTACAAGATATTGAATTTTCCTACGAAGCAGCTAACAAAGTGCTTAGCAAAATCAGTCTCTCTATCAAAAAAGGTGAGGTTGCTGCACTCGTGGGTCCCAGTGGAGGCGGTAAAAGTACAATTATGAAATTACTTCTCGGATATTATCAACCCCAATCCGGAAAAATGTCAATCCAGGGAAGAGCCATAAAGGAGTTCACCCTGGAGAAGCTTCGGGCATTAATCGCTTACGTTCCTCAGGATGCATATATATTTGATACCTCTATTGCGGAAAATATTCGGTATGGTAAAGCAGATGCCTCCCTAGAGGAGATAAAAAGAGCTGCTAAAGCTGCCTATGCAGATGAATTCATTATGGAGCTTTCTAACGGCTATGATACCCTTGTGGGAGAAAGAGGCGTAAAATTATCAGGGGGTCAACGACAGAGAATTTCAATTGCCAGGGCATTTTTAAAGGATGCCCCCATTTTACTGCTGGATGAAGCAACCTCCTCTCTGGATTCACAGAGTGAACTTTATATACAGGAGGCATTACAAACACTAATGCAGGGTAAAACCTCACTTGTAATAGCGCATAGACTCTCCACGATTGAGCATGCAGATGTTATCTTTCTTATAGATGAAGGCAGAATTGTTGAGTTTGGAAAGCATGAGGATTTATTAGCAAAGGGAGATCTTTATCAAACTCTGCACCGGCTGCAATTTGAAGATGTCTAGCTGTGTATCGGCTGCAATTTATAGATGCCTAGCTTAAGGTTTTCAGTGAAACCATAGAAATTAACAAGCAACTTCACTTGCCGTATATAAGGAACAGGGCATATAAAGATTTCTTTGTATGCTCTTATTAAATTAAATAAATCAGATCATTCACATTTAGTCTTGACATTACATACTATGTAATGTTATATTTTGTGTAACGAACTGATGTTATAAGGAAAGGTGAGATCAATATGAATAAAGTTAAGCTTTCTACAAAAAAAGAATTGGAGATCTACATGAATCCCGTAAGGCAGCAGCTTTTGCGGCAGTTAGAGATTGCAAAAGCACCCATGACTCCAAAAATGCTGGCCGATAAACTGGGTATATCTGCATCCGGTGTGCAGCATCATATTAAAAAACTCATGTCCCTGGATCTGATCGTATTAGATCATACAGAGTTGATAAACGGAATCACCGCCAGCTTCTATAAGCCGACCTACGCAAGTGTTCAGATTGGTTTCGATCTTTCTGATGATAACACCCCTCAGAGGGAAGTATTGGTGCAGGATAGAATATCCAAGACCTATGATGGCTTTATGTCTCAAATGAAAAAAATTAAGAATCAATACCCGAATTCAGATGTTGATACCCTAAGACAATGGGGAGATATTATGTCAGGAGTAGTTCATCTTTCAAATCAGGAATCACAGGAGCTTTTAAAACTGGTTACGGATTATATTGAAAGTCACGCCCAACCGGCTAAAGATCGTTCCCCTTGGGAGTACGCCCTAATCTTATATAATGCAAAGGGGGAATTAGATGACTAAAATACAGCAAATTATCATTTTTATTAATAAATTTTCACTGGGCATCATGGTTCCGATATTGAATCTGATCCTATTGGAAAAAGGAGCAGATCTTGAGACACTTCCCATCATTATGGCACTTTATGCAGTTACAGTACTATGCTTTGAGCTGCCCAGCGGGGTGTTCGCAGATTTGTATGGCCGCAAAACCGTATTTTTATTATCCTGCGGCTTTCAGGTACTGTCTCTGATCTTACTTATACTTTCAAATAATGTTATATGGCTAATATTTTCTATCATCTTTAATGGAATAAGCCGATCCTTCTCCTCCGGAAGCCTGGATGCATTGGTTATTGACCAGGCAATTACCGTTCAAGGTGAGGAATGCTTACCAAAGATAACCTCACGTTTGGCAATTTTGGATGCAATCGGTCTGGCAACAGGCAGCATTGCAGGAGGAATTATATCTTATATCGGCAGCACATATCTGACGAATATCGTGCTTCGTATCGGATTAGTAATTATCGTTTTTATCCTATGCCTGTTGTTTATAAGAGAAACGCAGCTGCAAAGGGGTAGAGAAGAGCGAATTTCTCTATCGAAGCATTTGCAAAATAGTAAATCTCTTATATTATCCGTACCTATCTTTAAATATATATTTATCGGAGTCTTTTTCACCGGTTTTTTCATAATAACCCTAGAGACCTACTGGCAATCGGCTTTCCTGAGAGTATCCACCCTGGCGGATAGCAGTTGGGTGCTTGGTATTATAACCTTTATCGG
This sequence comes from Herbinix sp., assembly GCA_029239235.1. Lineage (GTDB taxonomy): Bacteria > Bacillota > Clostridia > Lachnospirales > Lachnospiraceae > Mobilitalea. Next base: position 6,279 of record JAQZBD010000003.1, on the reverse strand, counting down.
ATATATGGCAGTAGCTTCCGGTAGTTCACTCTCTCTTAAAGCTCTTGAAAAGTTCAGGAATCACCATTGGAGAATTTATATCCTAAGTCAGCTTATTCTTTGCGGCAGTATTCTTATTTTAGCACTTCAGAGAAGTGGCCTTGGGTTCATCCTTGGATATGCAGGGATTTATTTGCTATTGGGACTTGGGGACGTTGTCACAAATTCATTAATTAATAAACACACACCAAATCAAACACGTGCAAGTATACTTTCTCTGAACTCATTTATTTTACAGATTGGTGCTATGTGTGCCTCTTTATTCAGCAGTATCATGGTAAGTCGTCTGGAGATTTGGGGGATATGGATCGTTGCCGGATCTCTGATTGGAGGGTATGCCTTCCTGGTTACCCTTATAAATTACCGGGTAAAACGGTTGGGGTCTGATAAAGCCTGATAGGCTTAGTATGAAATAGAAAATGTAATCAAGCCCTTGTAATATTAAATTACCTTGATTATTTCATATTGCGAGTTAATTAAAAGCCATAATTGCGTATTGTAATTCATAATATTCCAAATGCCAGAGCCTAGTAAATTATTTTCACTAGCCAAATCCAATAGAGCATTTATACTTCTGGCATCTATGAACCAAACGATATGCTGAATACTGGCATTTTCTCTGACATCATAGTAAGTATAAAAGGGAGTTTGTGATACATCATCAAATTGAATGACTGCATCAACCGCATTGGCTAAATTAATGGCGCTGGTGTAGGTCAGCAATCTAGTTTCAGAAATACCCGGGACAAAAGGAAGCTGCCAATCATATCCTACCGTTGGTATCCCAATTATAACCTTACTTGGCGGTATGATCGTATTAATATAATTAATAAAATAACTTATATTCGCTATTGAGGTAATAGGAGAAGGCGGATTAAGGTTAGTTGCCCATTCGTAGGACATAAATATTATATTATGAGCAATTTGGTTAATAATTGAATAATTTACCCGAGCCAGTTCTATTTGATTATTTAGAACACTGATTTCCGGAGCTATCGTTACAAAAACATAGAAACCTGCTTGATTCAGACTCCTAAACATGTTTGATAAATACTCCTCATACACTCTTAAGGTTGATATGCTCAAATATTGAAAGGATATATTAATGCCATAATATCCTTTCGTTCTTAAAATGTTGAGAATATTATTGATTTGATTTCTCTGAAAATCATGGTTTAATAACAGATCATAAGCTATTCCAATATTAGCCTCCCCTTGCAAGGTTAATGTAGTTAAAAGCATAAGAGGCATGACCCCATAATCCTTTATTTCCTGAACAAGCTCTGTATCATCAAAGTATGATACTATATCGCCGTCCTTTGTTGCCGTATAATTAATTATTGATAGGTATGTTAAATACGGTAAGGTTTTTCTTAAAATAACTTTATCGATAAAAGGGAATATATTACCATGAACAATCATATTCCCCATAGTATTATCATATCGAATAACAAGGGTCTCCCCCGGATAAATATATTCACGTTCTGATAATATCGGATTATTTCTAAACAATTGCATTAAGGTAATATTATGAGCTTCTGCGATCATCTCTAATGTGTCATTCATTTGTACAACGTAGGTTTCTAACGGTATTGCTATAACAATACATTGTCCGATAACTAATTTTGTAGTGTTACTTATATCATTATCACGAAGCAATAACTCCTCTGAAATACCATAGGCAGCAGCTATTGATTCAATCGTATCACCTTGTTGGACTACATGAATTTGCATATAAGAGGCGCCTTTAAATAATTCTTTATTTTAGTATATGACTTGTTATAAAAAACGCTAATTTATAAATATTGTGTATGAATTTTATTTTTAGAGAAGGTACATTTATATTGCAAATATTGGAAGGATAGAATTATTCGATTATAGAAATACCTGTAAGCTTAAATTGTTTAGAGAGTTCCAAAATTACTGAGGCCAAATATTATGAGCAAATAATGATAAGTTCTAAAAATAAATTTGACATTTAGTAGAAATGGTATATAATAACAAAAACAATAAAATGCATCTAAGAGGTAGTTTGATGAAGAACGTAGCATTGACAGTAATAGAATCAGCCATGCTTCCCAGCTGGGGTTATGATTATAACCCGGGTGATTTTAACGTATCTTCAAAACTGAATTATATGCATACACCTATCGGAACTTCATAATTAGAATGAAGTATTTGATATATACAGAAGTAAGTATATCCAAAATGAACCGGTGTTTGTGTAAGCAGACATCGGGTTTTTTATATATATAAATATAAAGAAGAGGGGAGGCACATGTCAGTATTGACATTATTCAAATGAAGCAAAAGAGTGATAATAAAGCATTAGAAAAAACACAGACAATGAAATTTCTGAATCAGTATTACAGCAATTATGATGAGGAAGGGAGGCTGCTTTCAAAGCACGGTCAGGTAGAGTTTATTACAACGATGAAATATATACACAAGTTTCTAAATGAGGGTATGCGCGTATTGGAGGTGGGTGCAGGAACAGGCCGATATTCACTGACGTTGGCTCGTGAAGGATTTCAGGTGGATGCTGTGGAACTGATACAGTATAATCTTGATATTTTGGAATCTAAGATAACAGAAGCGGATTTATTGATGGCAAGACAGGGGAATGCAATGGATTTATCCGTATATGAAGATAACACCTTTGATCTTACATTACTTCTTGGACCTATGTACCATTTGTATACTCTCGAGGATAAAAGAACGGCATTAAGAGAGGCCATACGGGTTACAAAGAAAGGCGGATCTGTTTTTGTTTCCTACTGTATGAATGAAGCTACGATGATATCTTATTGTTTTATTCAAAACCAACTTAGAAACTGCTTGGAGAAAAATATGATTTCAGAGGATTTTTCACTGTATTTCGAAGCCGGAGGATTTATTTGAACTGGTTAGAATTGAAGATATTCAAAGTGTGGCAGCAGGCCTTGGGGTACATAGGGAATATCTAATCGCTACCGATGGAGCCACTAATTACATGCGGGAGGTGGTGGACAGTATGGATGATGAGCTGTACCAACTGTATCTGCAGTATCATTTGACAATCTGTGAGAGACAGGATCTGATTGGAGCTACGCACCATAGCCTGGATATATTAAGAAAGCTACAATGATATTTATGAAAAAGTGATAAACGTGAATAATCACAAGTATAACAAAGAATAGAGAGGAGTAAAGGCCGTATTAATAGTGCCTTAGTGAATGATTATGAGAACACCAATATTAGAAACGCAGCGGATAATACTTCGTCCTTTAAGTGTAGCGGATGCTGATCAAGTCTATAGGAACTGGGCAAGTGACCCGGAGGTTGCTAGGTATATGTCCTGGACTGTTCATTCGGATATACAGATAACAAAAGACTGGCTCTTAGATGCAGAAAACCATATCGATGATGAAAATAACTATGACTGGGGCTTTGAACGAAAGTCGGATCATGTACTGATTGGAAGCGGAGGCATCTATTACAAGGAAGAGAAGGGAATGTTTACTTTGGGCTATAATCTTATGAAATCCTGCTGGCGTCAAGGCTATACGTCAGAAGCAGCAGCAAGGATTCTAAGCTTTGCTACACAAGAGCTGCAGCAGAATAAACTCTATTCTTTTCATGCAAAGGACAATCCGAATTCAGGTAAGGTTATGGAGAAGGTTGGTTTTTATTATGTGAGCGATACCGAGTATGACAGCATGGATGGAACGAAACATTTTGAGGCAAGAGAATATTTGTATGTGAATGATGATAAAGTTAATTCATTATAAGAATGATCGAATAAGATGATCCGTATACGATGATCCGAATACGAATGACCGATATTGAATGATCGAATATGAATGACTGATATGATTATCTGAAAAGTCCAATTTATTAAACAACATCATATTTTATATCCGCATACCATTAGAACACCCCCACTAATAAAATTGGCGCAGCAATAAAGTAGCAGCTGTCGAGTCATATATTCAATAAGTCCTATTAGAGCTGCAGAAACAGCCAAACTGGCTTGAATATAATTAAACAATACGGAAAAACTAGAGTCTAAAGCAAAGTGGGGGTATGAACATGGAATATAACACACTTGACAGAAAAATGATAACCTATTGGTATATTGTAAGGTTCCGTCGTATTTTTCTTTTTATCATTATTATAGGGATTCCAACACTTATATTATCAAGGCTGGATTTTTTTATGCTTGCTGCCTCCTACGTTTATGGGATAGAGGGCTTAATTTTGCTTTATCTGGTGGCAGCAGCCTTCCTCTATCCGGTAATTGAATACCGGCAATGGGGCTATCTCATTTTCCATGACAGAGTTGAAATAAAGCATGGGATCTTCTTTATCAGTACCTCAATTGTACCAGTGATTCGAATTCAACATATCACCATCGAACATGGGATTATTCTTAGAAAACTGGGGCTATCCTCAGTTAGAATCCATACTGCCAGCGGCACATTCAATATCATGGGTCTATCCAACAGCGAAGCCAGATCCATGATAGAATCACTTAAGAACAATCTCTACACGAGAATTGAAGTACGAGGGAAGGTATAGGTGGCTTTATGGAGTTTAAGCATGTTCGAGGGAGTGCCCTGATTTTATTTGATCGATTATTAAAAATTCCTTCCATCATGGCACTTGTTATAATTAGTTTTATATTTTACAAGGAATTAGATTTCAATACGTTATATCCCATTTTAATATTAGCATTTAGCCCTTTAACAGGGTTTATGAAATATAGTTCAACCTATTACACCTTAGAAGATGGACACATCATTGTTGAATCCGGAATCTTTCATAAAAAGAGGATGGAAATTCCCTTTTGGCAGGTTACCACCGTTGACCTATCACAAAATATTATTTATCAATTATTTAAAACCTATCGAGTTAAAATAGATAACGCCAGCCAGGGCGGTGATAGCGGAAACAATGCTGAGGTGTTGCTCGCATTAAAGAGAGAACAAGCCTTTGAATTTAAAAGGATTATTACACGGGAGATTACTACTGAGAGTATTGAACCTGAATATGGGAAAGTAATAACAGCCTCTTCGCTGGACTTTTTAAAACTCGGTCTTTTACAGTCAAAACTGATCTATTTCTTTAGCGGTGCACCGATTGCTGTTCCGCTAATTACAGGTATAGGAGCCCTCTTCACTGGTGCAAAAAGCTCGGATGAGTTTCTGGATACGGTCGTTAGCTTAGGTTCCATGGAAATCGTTATTCTGGAAGTTGCCATATTCTTTTACCTTATAGCTCTGATGGTATCCGTTTTTAGTTCATTATTAACTTATTATGATTTTAAAATATCGGGTGATGCTAACACCTTAAAAGTCCAATATGGTCTATTAACGAAAAGAAAGTATACCTTACCAAAAAGAAAGATCAATGGGGTTGTATTAAAGCAAAACTTACTTATGCGCCTCTTTCATTGCTACCGGGTTGAGGTCTTAGTAATAGGCTATGGTGACGAATCCGATGATGAGTTAAATGGACGGCCTATTATTTATCCGATCGCCTCAATCAAGCAAATTAAAAGAATACTCTGGGAGCTATTGCCGGATTATGAACTTGCAGATCATCCTTGCAGACCGGATAAAAAGGCTATAAGATATTTTTTTCTTAATACCGGGTTTGTAATCGCTGTCCTGATCTTTATAGCGAGTTTATTCACAAAAGATGTGATTTTTATTATGCCTGCCGCAGTATTAGTAATCTTTGCAGGAATCAGCGTTATACTGCAATATTTAAGCACCGGTATTTTTTATGGAGCGAATAACATTACCCTTTCCTCTGGAGGATATCATAGAACGATTACACTAATAAGGACTGCAAGCATAGAAAGTTTTACAGCCGAGAGTAACCTATGGAAAATGAAAAATGGTATTGTTTCTATTTCTATAGGTTTCATGGCTCCGGCACTATCAGCGCAGGTGATTGCACTTAACCTTCCGGTAGAACAGTATCAGTTACTGGAGAAGGGTATTGAATACTAAGGCGAATAATTTAAGTAATATTACGTCGATATTAACGGGGAGTACGAGAGTCTCCCTGTTTTTATACGGAACACTAGATATCATTTGTAATTTGTTATTAGGTTCAGAATTCATATTATAGCATTCTGGTAACTCTTCATATAATTACAACTTTGCATATGCATTAGATAAAATGTAGTCTTTCTTGTGTATATTTGTAAAATATGGTATTATCATATCTAGCAAGTTATAGTCAGTACTT
>JAQZBD010000164.1 GCA_029239235.1 Herbinix sp. | reverse complement strand
CATTTTACCTTTTATGGCTTCCGTTATGCAAAAATAACGGGAATGGATGAAATTAATTTGAAGGATTTTACGGCATGTGTGATTCATTCTGATTTAGAACATGTGGGTAAGATCAAAACCTCGAATGAAAAGGTAAACCGTCTGTTTGAGAATGCTCTTTGGAGCCAGATGGGGAATTTTGTTGATGTCCCAACAGACTGCCCCCAAAGAGATGAGCGTATGGGCTGGACCGGAGATGCACAGGTTTTTGCCGCAACAGCAAGCTTTAATATGTATACTCCATCCTTTTATCAAAAATTTTTATATGACATGTTGTTGGAACAAAGAGTACGAGGTGGCGCAGTTCCTCATGTAGTACCGGATGTTTTGCAAATCACTACGGATAGAATCGGTCAGACTGATAAACAGTATGGTTCCTGTGCCTGGGGAGATGCAGCAACCGTAATCCCGTGGACAATGTATTTATTCTATGGTGATAAAACACTTTTGGAAAGCCAGTTTGAGAATATGACAAGCTGGGTCGATTACATAAAGAAGCAAGATGATACCTATAATGAGGGAAAAAGACTTTGGGAAAATGGTTTCCATTTTGCTGACTGGCTTGCACTGGATAATCCGGATAAGAGCAGCAGCTTTGGTGGAACAGATCAATATTATGTAGCATCAGCTTATTATTACTACTCTGCAATACTTACGGGAAAAGCGGCTAAGGTATTAGGGAAGACGAAGGAAGAAGAGTACTATAATAATTTGGCAGATGAAGTGAAAAAAGCAATCTGGAATAAATATTTTAAGGATGGAAAATTACAAGAGGATACCCAGACAGCACTTGTTATGGCTCTTTATATGGATTTTGCTCCAAGCGATTTAAAAGCCGGTTTAGTTCTTGATCTAAAGAAAAAATTAGAAGAGAATAATATTCATTTGAATACAGGCTTTGTAGGAACTCCTTATCTTTGCCCGGTACTTTCACAAAACGGGTTAGAAGAATATGCATATACCCTGCTGTTAAATGAAGATTTCCCAAGCTGGTTATATGAAATCAATATGGGAGCGACTACGATCTGGGAACGTTGGAATTCTGTACTTCCGAACGGATTGGTAAGCGATACCGGTATGAATAGTATGAACCATTATGCCTACGGTTCTATCGTGGAGTGGATGTACCGATATATGTGCGGAATTAATCCAATCGAAGAGGCACCTGGGTTTAAAAAAGCAGTGTTAAGACCACAAGTTGATTCACGGTTTACTTGGGTTGAAGGTGAATATTTATCGGCAGCAGGTTTATATAAGTGCAGCTGGAAACGGGAAGGTGAGAAGGTAATTTATCATATAACAATTCCTTTTGACGCCCAGGCAGAACTGATTTTATCCGGAAAAGATAATAACATTACTATAAATAATCAAGTAACAAAGGTAGCAGGACAGCCAATTTATTTAGAGACAGGTCATTACGAAGTTATAGTGCAGTTATAGTACAATCAATGGGGAACTGACGCAAAAGCAGCTATGTGGATATGACTTGCTTCACACACAGATTGACAGCCGGCAAATAGGATTCCTGTGCATAAATCGTACATGAAATGTTTACGTAAAGCACATAAATCCTGTCGTATGGCTGGCAAACAGTGAATTATGGCAACGATACCTGCATAGCTGCATTTTGTAACGGCTTTTCAGGGATATCATATTTGGGAGGTGTTTTTATGGAGATAAAAGCAATCAAAGCAAGCGGGACATTACTGCAATTTGATTTGGATGAAGCAGTAAAAAGCCAGGATATTAAAGTGAAGGAGCTTCTGCCCTATGGCAGTAATGAGGACAGAAACACGCTGAATAAGGAAGATATCGTTATTCAGGATAACTATATTTGTATTCCAAGGTTTTTCCAGGGTTATGATAGGAGCTTTGGCAGATTTCAAATAATGATTGACGGGAATACAGTAAAGGGAAAGAAATACGTCACACAGCTGGATCAGATCTCCCGTTGGGAGTATCCATATCCGCAGCCGGATACCATCAAGGCCTTAGCTGCCTATGGAGAGGATTTGAAAGTGCTGGGAATAAAGCAGTCCCTGATTAATATTAATCTTCCTGCCTTTATGACCTTGAAAGACAATGAGGCCTCTTTTTCCTATCTTTGTAATGGGAGAACCTTTTATTTTGTAAAAGCTGCAGTAGAAAAATTAGATCAGTATATGAAGGAAACCTATGACTATGGGATCCTAGTAACCGGAATCCTGCTGAACTCTCCAAAGCTGTTCGATAGTCAAAAAGAAGACGCGTTATTATCAAAAGTGATTCATCCTAAGTATGACTGGAAGGATTCCTCCGCCTATATCAGTGCCTTCAATATGGAAACAGAAGAAGGACAGGAGTATTACAAGGCATTTGTTGAATTTTTAGCGGAACGATATGCGAGAGAAGATGGAAAATATGGTCGTATGTGCGGCATGATTATATCCAATGAGGTTAACAGCCAGTATGTATGGGGCAATGCCGGAGAAATGGAGGTTGCCGATTATGTGAAGGAATACACGGTAGCGCTGAGGCTGGCATGGTTAAGTGCACGTAAATACTATAGTAATTTTAGGATTTATGTTTCTTTGGATCATTTTTGGACATCTACCTTAAAGCCGGAATTACCAAAGCGTTTCTATAAAGGCAGGGAGGTTATTGACTATCTTAATAAGTATTCCAAGGAAGAGGGAGACTTTGACTGGAGTATTGCATACCATCCGTATCCGGAAAATTTGATGTATCCTGATTTTTATAATGATAGAAGTGCATCCTTTGACTTTAGCACTACAAGAATTACCTTTAAAAATATTGAAATGTTACCGGCTTATTTATCACAACCGGATTATTTATATGAAGGAAAGCCTCGACGGATTATTTTATCGGAGCAGGGCTTTAATTCAAAAGGAGACAGCTTCAGTGAAAAGCAGGGTGCAGCAGCCTATTGCCTTGCATATGAGAAGGCAAGAAAGATCGATACAATTGATCTTATGACACATCATGCTTATGTGGATAATCGCTATGAATTTGGCTTGAATCTTGGAATTCGAAGATTAAATGAGGATGATACGGTCGGAGAACCAAAGCCGATTTATTATGTCATGAAGGATATGGATACGGAGCAGGAAAAAGAGCATATTGTCAGGGCAAGAGCCTTGATTGGCGAAGAGCTTTATGAGAGTATCTTAAATCCGAGTATCCTTTATACCGATGCAGACAAATCGAAGGAGAATGAATTTTTTGAAGGGGAATGAATGTTACGAAGGAGAAGAATAGCAATGAAAGTACTTAATTATGGTTCGTTAAATTATGATTATGTATACCAGGTGGATCATATCCTGGTGGGCGGAGAAACGTTGGCCTCCTTTTCCATGGAGATGCATCTGGGCGGTAAAGGCTTAAATCAATCAATTGCTTTAGCAAAGGCAGGTATTCCGGTATATCATGCAGGAACCATTGGAGAGGATGGGCAGCTATTTCTGGATGCTTGCAATCAATATGGTGTTAATTCGGATTTTATCAGACAAATACCAGGCAAAAGCGGACATACAATTATTCAGGTTGATCAGCAGGCACAAAATTGTATTATGCTTTTTGGAGGAAGTAATCATAGGCAAACAAAAGAGCAAATTGATGCAGTGATTTCTCATTTTGAAAAAGGAGATATTGTATTACTTCAAAATGAAGTGAATGATTTAGATTATATCATTGATGCAGCTTTTGCAAAAGGAATGATGATTGTTCTGAATCCTTCTCCCTACAATAGTTCTTTAGAAAAATGTGATTTATCCAAGGTTAGCTGCTTCATTTTAAATGAAATTGAAGGTGAGCAGATGACGGGAGAAAAAGAAGGAAATGCGATCTTAGATTGCCTGTTAAAGAAATATCCGAATGCTAAAGTTGTATTAACACTGGGAGTAGCGGGTTCCTATTACCAGGAAGGAAAGAAAAGGATTCATCAACCGGTTTATGAAGTAAAAGCAGTAGATACGACAGCAGCAGGGGATACCTTCACAGGATATTTTATATCAGGCATTGTAAGAGGGGAAAAAATAGAACAAATATTGGAGCGGTGTGCTAAAGCATCAGCGATTACAGTTTCTCGCGAAGGTGCTGCAGATTCAATTCCAGGCTTAGATGAAGTGGAAAGTGTTTGAGGAGAAAGAAGATGAAATATAACTATATCAATCCAACCCGAATCCTGTGGGAGTCTGCCGGAGACAAGGGTACGATAAAAAATAGCAGTGCTTTACTGGAGGATCGCAGCCCCCAGATAACGATTGTACCGAAAAATCCCTGTGTATTTGAGCATAAGGGCTCCGTTCCTTCGATTCTTCTTGATTTTGGAAAGGAGCTTCATGGTGGAATTCAAATTTTTTGCTGGAGGGCTTCCGGTGAAAAGGGTGCAAAAATTAGGGTAAGGTTTGGCGAATCCGCCATGGAAGCAATGAGTGAGCTGGGTGGAATAAGCAATGCAACAAATAACCATGCGCTCAGGGATTTGGAAGTTGCTCTTGTGGATATGAGTATGACTCCCGTAGGGCAGACAGGATTTCGCTTCGTTCGTATCGATTTGCTGGAGGAAGGAGCTGTTCTGGAGTTAAAAGCAATTAAGGCCGTCCTGGTTTGCAAAGAAAAACCTTATCAGGGGGAGTTTAGCTGCAATGATGCTCTCTTAAATGAGATATGGAGAACCGGGGCATATACGGTTCATCTAAATATGCAAAATTATATCTGGGATGGTATTAAAAGAGACCGATTGGTTTGGATGGGCGATATGCACCCGGAGATTATGACGATTGCAGCTGTATTTGGACCGGATAGCATTGTGGAGGAAAGCTTGGATTTTGTGAAGGAGGACACTCCATTACCGGGCTGGATTAATAATATGCCGACTTATTCCATGTGGTGGATTATCACCCAATACGATTGGTATCAATACAAAGGGGATTTCGATTATCTTAAGAAACAAAAAGAATATCTGATAGGATTATGCAATCAATTGTCAGAGCATATCGATGAATTCGGAAAGGATTCTACCCCCGAGCATCGTTTTGTAGACTGGCCTTCTTCCACAAACCCGGAGGGAGTAGATCATGGAATCCAGGCGCTTCATTACCTTGCAACCCAAAGACTGGGAGAGCTTTTTCTTGTATTACAAGAAGGTGAGTACGTATTAAAGTGCGAAGAAGATTTAAGGCGATTAAAGCGTTTTGAAACCAATTATCGATGTAATAAACAGTCTGCTGCTTTACTGGTGCTGGCAGGACTTCAGAATGCAGATCAGGTAAACACAGAAGTGCTATCAAGGGATGGTGCAAAGGGTTTTTCCACCTTTATGGGCTATTATATTTTACAGGCAAAGGCAAAAGCTGGGGATATACAGGGAGCGCTGGAATGCATCAGAGAATATTATGGTGGAATGCTGGAGCTGGGAGCTACAACCTTTTGGGAAGATTTTGATTTAGCTTGGAAAGAGAATGGTGCAAGAATTGATGAACTGACACCGGAGGGTATGGTTGACATTCACGCTACCTATGGAGGTTATTGTTATCAGGGCTATCGTCACAGCTTATGCCATGGCTGGGCAGGCGCTGTCACTGCCTGGATGTCAGAACATATTCTAGGCATTCAATTTGCTGCGCCAGGTGGAAAACAAGTTTTGATTAATCCGCAGCTGGGAGATCTAACATGGATCGAGGGAAGTTATCCAACCCAGTATGGTGTTATAAAAGTTAGACATGAGAAGCAAGAGGATGGAACTATAATTACTAATATTCTTGAGTGTCCAACACAAGTGGAATTAATACAACATTAACAGAAAAAGCGGTTCATGCTATGGGGTTTGTAAGGATATGATGGTGAAAAGACAAAGCGATTCAGCTTTATTTCATATGGTATGGCCTATTGTTATAGAATTAATTGTAAATGGATTTATTGCGAATCTCAATCAGGTTATTATAAATGATTATTCCTCAGATGCATTGGCTACCATTGGAAGTGGTAGCCAAATCCTGCTCTTAATCATAAATATATATGCCATCATATCGGTTGGAGTAAGTATAGTACTGGCTCAAGTAGTTGGGGGAAAACGGTATGAGGAATGCAGCAAAATAATTAATGCAGCTTTAGTTATGAATTTGGTGCTTGGAATTGTTATTAGTCTTGTTGGCGTATCAAGTATTCCTTTCTTGCTGCGTTTGATTCATATGCCAAAAGAATTAGAGGTTTTAGCGAAACAATATTTATTAATCACGATTGGATTCTCTTTTATACAAGCGATCTTAAATACATTAACTGCCGTATTTCGAAGCTTTGGATATATGAAAAAGGTAACGTTAACTTTAATTAGTGTAAATATATTATGCTTATTATTTACCAAGCTAGTATCCGTATGTGTCCCTGAAACATCTCAGAATTTAATGCAATACGCTATAACCGGAGTTATAGCACAGAGTATTGGAATACTCCTGTTTCTTCGAATGCTGCTTCGGGATAAAGTGATTTCCTTTACGTTATCGATCAAAGAAGGGGTTATAAATAGCAAGAAAATCATTATTCGTATTCTTAGATTAGGAATACCGGGCGGTTTTGAAGGGATTATCTATCTCATATCTCAAACGATTGTAGTAGGCTTTGTAGGAATGTTAGGCACTCAGGCAATGCTTACAAAAGCAATAGTTGGAAATGTCACTTACTATATGTGTATGGCAACGACAACGATTACAACTGCAGCAGGAGCAATGATAGGTCAATTGATTGGTGCCGGTAAAATAGAAGAAGTAAAGTTACGCTGTAAAAAGAATATAAAATTAACCATAGGAATCACAATACCGCTTTGCATTATTCTTATGTTTTTTGGGCAGAAAATACTTAGAGTCTATACCAATGATACGGCTGTAATTCATTTGGGAATAAAAATATTATTGTTAAGTGTTTTTATGGAAATAGCACGAGGTCTGGCTGCCAATATGGTAACAACCCTAAAAGCAGTGGGGGATGTGGATTTTCCATTTCTAATTATTATTTTTGCTTCAATTCTCAATGTGTTTATATCCTTCTATCTTGGGATTTACTTGAAAATGGGACTTTCGGGTATATGGATTGGATATATCGCAGATTTAGTATTACGAGGAGCCGCTTGTTTGATCCGATGGAAGAGAGGAAAATGGGAGAATATTGCTTTATATTACATAGGAGAAAAGAAGGATGCAGTTGAACATATTTCATAAAAGAAAAGAAAAAAGACAGATGCATTATAAAGAAAAAAAACAGAAGCAAATGAAAGTGAAAAACCGGTTAAAAAAAGTTTCAAAATTATCAGTTATAACAAAGTTAACAAAGAGTATCCAAATCAAAATAATTATCATGCTTATTTTAATTAGTGCTATTCCAGTTACAGTAATGGGTGTTAGCTCTTATCTAAAAGCAAAAGAAATCTTACATAATAAACTGGAAACAACGAGCAAACAGACAATTGAAGAGATTAGTAGAGGAATCGATAATTACTTTTTCGCACAGTCGCATTTAGTATCAATCATATCAGCAGATACTAATGTGATAAATGCCAAGGAGAAAGAGGAATTTGATCATGTGAAAGAATTCTTTGCAAATGTCCAGCAAGCAGATGATAATATAGCGGATGTGTACTTTACACTGGACAGTGGAATCTATTATACCTACCCTGAAGTAATGGAAATAAACCGAGATTACAAATCTAGAGATTGGTACAAAGAAGCGATGAACAATCCGGATAAGATTGTAATCACAAAACCCTATACGAATGTAGGTACCGGAAAAAGAGTGGTATCCATTGCACAGACAATAAAAGCTGGCAATACCATTATTGGCGTTGCTGGGATGAATATTGACTTAAAAATATTTTCCGATTCGCTGTCTGATGTTCAGGTTGGCAGTAGTGGTTATATTTTCACATCGGATGGTGATGGGAATATTATCACACATCCAAATCCAAAGATGATTGGAACGGATGCTGCAACTTTGCAGCCAAATTGGGAAAAAATTAATGCAAGTAAAGAAGGTTTTACATCCTATCAAGATAATGGTGTAAGTAAATTTGGAGCTTTTTACACCAGCGATTTAACAGGGTGGAAAATCATTTCTGAAATGGATCGTACAGAATTATCCTCTGATACTCGAACCATTATAAATACATTTATAGTAATTTTAATTATTGTTCTTTTAGGCTCCATTTTGGTAGCTATTGCATTTAGTAAACCAATTGGAAAAAATATAAAAATTCTGGTTGGGGCATTAGAAAAATTAGCAAAAGGAGATTTGTCAGCAAGAGTATCGATACGATCAAGGGATGAATTTAATTTATTAGGATACCATTTTAATCATATGGTTAATAATATCTCAGCATTGATTGGGGAGGTAAAGAGTTCATCAGATCAATTATTGGATACCTCCCGCATTTTATCCGGCATGGCAGGAGAGACAAATATTTCTTTAAATGAAGTAGCAAGAGCAGTGGAGGAAATAGCAAGTGGCGCTACGATGCAAGCAGAAAATTCAGTAGATTCGGTGAATCGTATTAGTGAGTTATCAGATAATCTTACTCTTGTTAATGAATCTACCAATCGAATAAATAATCTTTCTGAAAACACGAATCAATTAACCAGTGAAGGGCTTAATAAAGTACAAGCTTTGATAAAAACCTCAAATGAGACAGAAGCATCTACCATAAGGATTGCTGAAATAATTAAGCAAATGAGTAAAAGCACGGAGCAAATCAGCCAGATTTCAGAAACCATAGATGGGATTACATCCCAGACAAACTTGTTATCCTTAAATGCAACGATTGAGGCTGCCAGGGCAGGGGCAGCAGGCAAAGGTTTCGCGGTTGTTGCCGATGAGATTCGTAATTTGGCGGAACAATCCAAAAAATCTACGATTCAAATTAAACATATTATTGAAGATATCACTGACAAAACAAAATTAACAGTGGAAGCAATGAATAAGAATGGAGCTCAGGTAAAAGAACAGGTAATTGTAGTAGAGGAGACTCAATTCGTCTTTCATAATATTATGGAGGCAGTAAATTACTTATC
>JAQZBD010000163.1 GCA_029239235.1 Herbinix sp. | reverse complement strand
GTCAGCCTGACATTATTAATTTTCGGACTGCTGGATGCTTTTGTTTAAAATATAAGGTAATGGAGGTTCAAATGAAGAAAATAATACTGGGATTGACCGGTGCAAGCGGGAGCATCTATTTCCTTCGTCTTGTTGAAGAACTGTCACGGCAGGAAGTGGAGCTGCATCTGATTGCTTCACAACTTGGTGAAAAGGTACTGCAGTATGAAACCGGTATCACTTTGAATGAGCAGGTAAAGCTATGGAATAGTAACGATGCTAAGGTGATTGTGGAAGACAACAGTAACCTATTCTCAGCCGTTGCCAGCGGCTCCAGTCGATTTGATGCCATGGCAATTGTTCCGTGCTCCATGTCTACTTTGGCAAAGCTTGCACATGGAATTACGGAAACACTGCTAACGCGTGCTGCTGATGTTATGATAAAGGAAAGGCGAAGACTCGTGCTGGTACCGAGGGAAACGCCGCTTTCTACGGTGCATTTGAAGAATATGACGGAGCTTTCGCAGCTTGGGGCAACCATTCTCCCTGCGATGCCCGGATTTTACGGTAAGCCTGAAACAATGGATGATTTAATTAATTTTGTTGTAGGCAAGACTCTTGACGGTTTGGATATTGAAAATAATTATTACCAAAGATGGGAAGGTCAATATGAAGAATAGAATTGTATTGGTTATCGTGTTGTTAACTTTATTACTTATGTTTTCAGGATGCTCTAGAAAAGGAGAGGCAGTATCTGCCGTGAAAGAAAAGCCGGTCATTCGTATTGGAATGATGTCTTCCTCCGATGTTATTCCCTATGTCCTGATTAATGAAAATAAGTTTTCAGAAAAATATAATTTTGAACTTGATTTACAGGTGTTTACCTCTGCAAAGGATAGAGATGCAGCGTTTCAGGCTGGGGAGCTGGATGGAGTACTTACGGATTACATCGGTGTGTGCATGTATCAGAACGCCAGCTTTGATGTGAAAATCACCGGCATTACAGATGGTGATTACATTCTGTTAGCAGGCAAAAACAGCGGCATTACCGATATTAGTCAGATAAAAGGAAAGAGCATTGCAATTTCGGAAAAAACGCTGATTGAATATACCCTCGATAATATCTTAGAGAAAAATAGTCTAGGAGATACTGATGTGGTAAAGGAAGTCGTTCCACGTATTCCGGATCGACTGGAGCTGCTGAGAAATGATAAAATTGATCTTGGTCTGATGCCGGAGCCCTTTGCAACCCTTGCGTTGGCGGACGGAGCGGTTCAACTCGGTACCGCAAATGAATATGGACTTTATCCGGCTGTTTCAGCCTTCTCAAAAGCTGCATTGGACAGCAAAGGTGAGGCAATCCGAAATCTGTATAAGGCTTATAATGAAGCAGTTTTGTATATGAATGATACGGATATTGGAGAATATGAGAAAACAGTAATTGAAGCTGTAGGCTATCCAAAGGAGATGGCTGGAAAGATTAAAGTAAAGCAATTTCGTGAAAGCAAACTACCACTCAAAGAAGATGTTGAAGCAGCCGTGCTTTGGGCTAGTAAAAAGGGTCTGTGTGAATCGACACTTACCTATGAACAGATGACCTATGATATATACAGTGAATCCAAATAAGTAGGTGATGAACATGCTGACAATAGATGATATTTCCGTAAGCTATCGAATCAAAGGAAAACCAGTGCCGGTTCTTAAGAACTTCTCCCTGCAGCTTAAGCAGGGAGAGGTAATAGCGGTGCTTGGCTCTTCCGGCTGTGGCAAGTCAACGCTGATTCAGGTGCTGGCAGGTATGCTTCCGACCGACAGCGGTACAGTGACTGCTGCTGTTCGTGGCGTTAATTTGCCGCTGAATCCAAAAACCCATAAGATTGCAGTTATTCCTCAAAATTGCGGTTTACTTCCCTGGAAAACGGTTCGTCAAAACTGCCTATTACCCCTACAGCTGCATAACCTGAGGATTGATGATAAGAAATACGCTGAGTTGGAGGCAACCTGCCGATCCTTGAAAGTAGATTCCTTATTGGAGCGTTACCCGAATGAACTAAGCGGAGGACAAGTACAGCGGGTCGCCCTGGCCAGGGCATTTTTACAGGAACCTGACCTGCTTTTAATGGATGAACCTTTTTCCTCTTTGGACACGATAACCCGATCCGATGCTTGGGAGCTTTTTCTGAATATCTGGAGGCAGAAGCAGCCAACCACCATATTAGTTACCCACAGTATGGAAGAAGCCTTCTACCTGGGCAAGGAGATTGCAGTTCTCGATAAAGAGAAGGGAGGGCTGCTGGAACGCATGGACAATCCTTATTTTGGTATTCAGGAACCGGGCTGTGAGGGCTTTTTCCATAGGAAGAGGATATTGCAGGGCTTGTTGAAGCCTAAGGATGGGGGAGGATTATCATGAAAAAGCTGCTGAACCGAATTGGTCTGTTTTTTGAGGGATTTCTGCTAATTAATATTATTTGGTATCTCGCATATCTTTTCGTACATTCAACTGTAATTCCAAATCCCATAGTGGTATATCAGAACTTCGATAAGGTACTTGCAGATCATATTCTGATCCATATTCTATCCAGTCTGGAAAGAGTTGGCCTTGGATTAGGAATGTCCCTTCTAATCGGCATTCCAATGGGAATACTTATGGCATATTCTAATGGTGCCAATAAAATTTTGTACCCACTTGTCTATTTCAGTTATCCGATTCCCAAAACTGCTTTGCTTCCGATTGCCATGCTTTTATGGGGGATGCGGGATGGTTCTAAAATTGCTATTATCTTTTTGATCATTATATTTCAAGTCATTGTTGCAGTTAGGGACAGCGTACAAAATATTGATCCCTCTCTCTATCTTGTAACAGTCAGTGCCGGAGCCTCGAAAAGGCAGATTATTTGGCACATTACACTTCCTGCGATCTTACCGGAGCTGTTGACCAGCCTGCGTGTTTCTCTTGGAACAGCTGTTTCAGTTTTGTTCTTTGTGGAAGGCTATGGGACAAGGTACGGTATGGGATATTATATTGTTGACGCTTGGTCGCGTATTGACTATATCGGCATGTACAGTGGAATTATTGTAATTTCAGTCGTAGGTTTTGCACTGTTTGCGGCGGTAGATTTCCTTTCTGTTAAACTTTGCCCCTGGCGGTAGTCCGATTTAAGATATTATTAGATAGATCTATATTTAATCTCCATTTAGCTGCATCTCTCATAATATAAGTTATGAGAGATGTTTTTTTAACTTCTATAAATATAATCAGGAATCCTGTCCATACGAAGTGTCACATAATGTCGAATATGAGCATATGATACTATAGCAAAGTTGAATTTTACATTTTGCAATAATATTCAGATTGGGGTGTTCGTATGAGTTATTACAGAAATGAGTCCAACAGAGGCCATAGGCATTATGGTTCAGGAGGCTAAGATCCAATAGCAGATCCAGATCCCGTAGTAGATCCTTCGGCAGGTCATATTAATTATGTGAGGCTTATGAGTTTTCATATAAGAGATAAAATCAAAGGTGAGGATAACTATTATGAGAAGAACGATACAATTGGTGAATATACAATTCAACAATTGTTGGGAGAAGGACGATATGGAATTGTGTATTTGGCGCTTGATGAAAAAAATAACAAATGTGTAGTAAAGCAGCTAAAGAAAAATGCGGTGAAAAAAAGTAAAAGCAAATTGTTTTATGAAGAATTGATTTTAAAAAGGCTGCAGCAGCCCTACTTTCCAAGATTCATATCTAATTTTGTAGATGGAACCAGAGAAGGTTTTATTATGGAGTATATGGAGGGTGAGGTGTTCGAGGATATCCTATATAAGGATAGATATCGGTTCAGCAAGGAAGAGATTCTCGGAGTTTGCAGTCAGCTGCTGGATATAGTAGAGCAGTTGCATAGCTGTAACATCGTTCATCGTGATATCAGGTTACCGAATGTTATTCGAAAGAATCCGAAAGAACTATCGCTGATTGATTTTGGTCTTGCCAGAAGAATGAATGACACTTCCCATACGAAAGAAGAGGATTATTGGTATATTGGTGATTTTTTAATTCATTTGTATTATACAACCTATCGGAAGACAAGTGTCTTTGAACGGCCATGGTATAAAGAGCTTGAGTTAACCCCGGAGGAGATAACATTGCTTAGAAGACTTATGGGGATTGATGAAACTTATGGCAGTATAACGGAAATCAGACAGCAGCTAAAAAAAATCAAAACGATAAACTAACAGGAGAAACCATGCGGCTTTATGATAGGAAAGCCGCATGGTAGCTATTTACAGTACTTTATTCTTGTTCCTTAATTAGATGACTGGTGTAAGAGGGGATTTATGAAAGACTTCGTGGAAATTGTAGGGATATATGAGCATAGCTTTCGGGTTAACATTTATACAATAGAACCGTTTCGGATAATTGGGCTTATTGATGTGGATATACAGTATGACTATGGCAAGGAAAGGGTGACTTTAGCCTACTATAGATCCTCCGGTACTAATAGCGGCAAAATAAATGGGCTATGGTATCCTATCGTTGGGATAAAGTTACATACAGGAGAGTTCAGGGAATTTACAAAATATTTAAACCATGTGCTGAGCAGAACAACGAAAAACAGCTGGGCGGAAAAAGGATGGCTGGCTAAATCACTTTTCTTCAGCGGCAGTAGAAGGGATAAAGAGCTGAGAGGCTTTTCCTATGGTATTCACCAGGAAAAGCTTTACCAAATAGGAGATAGGCTCACAGGCCTCTATAATGATAACAGATATTCTCCAATTAATCACATGGATGCCCGGTATATCAATTCAGTACTAACACTAAATAAAAAACAGTATAATAACAGATGCACCCAGAGATATAATTATGAGAGGTTTATACGGGATGTATATAAGGGATTATATGAGAACGACAACTAACCACCAGTTAAAAAATATCTATTGACAAAACAAACTAACACTGTTAACATACTAATAGTGTTAGTTATTTTATTTGAAAGGGGTGAAATTATGAATTATGAAGAACTTGCAGATCAGTTTCTTCTAAAAACACATCAGTTTCAAAAGGGTAATCATCAGAAAAAAATAGATGGAGTTATGCGCGGGGAAACTTTTGTAATCATTTATATCGCGCAGCATGGAAGAAGCGTTTTGCCAAGTGAGATCAGCAGTGAGATGGATATCAGCTCTGCACGTATTGCTGCAGCATTGAACAGTCTTGAGAAAAAAGGACTCATTACACGCCAAATTGATGCCAGCGACCGCAGAAGAATATTAGTTGATTTAACCCCAGCCGGAAAAGAGATGGCTGAAAGTCATAGGCAAATGGCGTTGAAGACCACCGCACGCATGCTGGAGCTGCTCGGTGAGCATGACGCGAAAGAGTTTGTACGTATTATGGCGAGACTCTCAGAAATTGCACCTAAAATCTTGGAGCATGAACATGAATAAGAATATTTTATCATTATTATAGCGGTCACATGAGTGGCCGCAAAAAAACAGCTAAAAGCTAACACTATTAGTATCGAACATTGTTAATATCAAATGCTATTAATAAAGTAGGAGGAACATATGCTTAAAATTTTTAAATACCTTAAATCAAAAGAATGGATTCAAGCTGCAATCAGCCTTGTGTTTATTGTAGCACAGGTCTGGCTTGACTTAAAACTGCCGGATTATATGTCGGGGATTACCAGACTGGTGCAAACTCCCGGCAGTGCTATGAGTGATGTTTGGGAGCAGGGCTTCTATATGCTTCTATGTGCGTTGGGAAGTGTTGTATCAGCTGTTATCGTGGGATTTTTTGCCGCAAGGATTGCGGCGTCGTTTTCACAGCGGCTTCGCAGCATGCTGTTTTCCAAGGTGGATTCCTTTTCCATGGAGGAAATTAATCGTTTCTCTACGTCTAGTTTGATCACACGTTCTACTAACGATATCACTCAGATTCAGATGCTGGTAACCATGGGCTTGCAAATGATTATTAAAGCACCGATCATGGCAGTCTGGGCAATTACGAAAATTGCAGGCAAAGGCTTTGAATGGTCACTGGTTACGGGGGGTGCCGTATTAATCCTGGTTGTTATGATTGCCTTTATCATGATCTTCGTGATTCCAAAGTTCAAAAAAATGCAAACATTGACGGATAACCTGAATCAGGTAACCAGGGAAAACCTAACAGGACTTCGCGTGGTTCGTGCCTATAATGCAGAAAGCTATCAGGAAGAAAAATTTGAGAAGGCTAATGAGGAATTGACCGGGACACAACTTTTCACCAGCCGGGGTATGGCTGTTATGATGCCGGTAATGAGTATGATCATGAGCGGTCTTTCCCTTGCCATTTATTGGATCGGTGCATATTTAATTGACGGTGCCCAAGCGATGGATAAGCTGACCATCTTCTCGAATATGGTGGTATTCTCCTCCTATGCGATGCAGGTGATCATGTCGTTTATGATGCTCATTATGCTATTTATCCTGATGCCAAGAGCCACTGTATCAGCTAAACGTATCAATGAGGTGCTGGATACCCAGCCGACCATCTTGGATGGGACGTTGACGGAGGGGAAACCGGGGCTTGTGGGTGAAGTTGAATTTAAAAATGTCAGCTTCAAATATCCCGGTGCCGCAGAATATGTACTGCAGGATATCAGCTTTTCTGTGAAGAAGGGTGAAACCATCGCATTTATCGGTTCAACGGGAAGCGGTAAGAGTACATTGATCAATTTAGTTCCTCGTTTCTTTGATGCTACCGAGGGCGAGGTATTGATTGATGGAGTAAATGTAAAGGATTATAAGGTCGAAGCTTTATATAATAAAATCGGTTATGTTCCCCAAAAGGCAGTTATGTTTCGGGGGAGTGTAAGCTCTAATGTTTCCTACGGCGGAAATGGAAAAGAGCCTGCAGGGTCAGAGCAGATTAAGAAGGCTGTCGCCATCGCACAGGGCACAGAGTTTATAGAAGCTATGGATGGAGGTTATGACGCAGATATTGCTCAGGGCGGTAAGAATGTGTCGGGGGGTCAGAAGCAGAGGCTTGCTATCGCACGTGCAGTCTGCAGGAATCCGGAAATATACATCTTTGACGATAGCTTTTCGGCATTGGATTACAAAACCGACCGGGTATTGAGAAGCGCTCTTAAAAAAGAAACAGCAGGAGTCACCAGTATGATTGTAGCCCAGCGTATCGGAACCATTATGGATGCCGACCAGATCATCGTGCTGGAGGAAGGCAGATTGGTAGGAAAGGGCACACATAAGGAACTGCTTGCAACCTGTCAGGTATATAAAGAAATTGCGATGTCACAGCTTAGCGAGGAGGAACTTGTATCATGAGTGAGAATACACAAAGAAGACAGCGACCTGTGAGAGGTCAGGGGCCGATGAACGGTCCCGGAGGAATGGGAAGAGCAGTGGAAAAATCCCAAGATTTTAAAGGAACATGGATCAAGCTGATTCATTATTGTAAGGCATACCTTCCGGTTATTATTTTTTCATTACTCGCGGCAGCAGCCGGTACAGTATTGCAAATCATTGGTCCGGATAAACTGAAGGATATGACCAATGAGATCACCAAGGGCTTACCTGCAATGATCAATGGTGAGGCGGTTATGGGAACCATCAATATGGATAGCGTAGTCAGCATAGCAGCTTTGCTTGTATGCTTTTATACCGGTTCTGCTTTACTTAATTTTATCCAGAGCTTTATTATGGCAACGGTTACGCAGAAAATATCCAAAACCATGCGTACTGATATTTCACAGAAAATAAACCGATTGCCGCTAAGATATTTTGATAAAACCAGCTATGGGGATGTTCTAAGCCGTGTTACCAACGATGTTGATGCCATCGGACAGACAATGAACCAGAGCATCGGTACCTTGGTTACGTCCGTTATCACATTCCTCGGCTCCCTCATCATGATGTTTTATACCAATTGGATTCTGGCTTTAACCGCTGTACTGGCAAGTGCAATTGGTTTTGCCCTTATGATGATCATCATGATGAAGTCCCAAAAATATTTTACTGCACAGCAAAACGGACTTGGCAGTGTAAACGGACACATTGAGGAGATTTACTCCGGGCATAATGTGGTTAAGGTATATAATGGCGGTAAAGAGGCAAAGAAGACTTTTGAAGAAATTAATCAAAAATTATATGATAGTGCCTGGAAATCACAGTTTTTATCTGGTCTGATGATGCCTCTGATGAATTTTATCGGAAACTTTGGATATGTGGCTGTCTGTGTGGCTGGCGCTGCACTGGCTATGAATGGAACAATTTCCTTTGGTGTGATTGTGGCGTTCATGATGTATATCCGCCTATTTACCCAACCACTATCACAGATGGCGCAGGCAGCGAATAACTTACAGAGAACAGCTGCCGCCGGAGAACGGGTATTTGAATTTTTAGAGGAAGCTGAGCTGGAGGATGAGAGCCAGAAGGCGAAAGTGTTACAGAATGTAAAGGGTGAAGTTGAGTTTCAACATGTAAGATTCGGATATGTGCCTGAGAAAACCATTATTCATGATTTTTCTGCTAAGATAAAGCCGGGACAAAAGGTTGCTATCGTAGGACCTACCGGTGCGGGTAAGACCACAATTGTAAATCTGCTTATGAGATTTTATGAATTAGATGGTGGTGAAATTCTGCTTGATGGAACACCGATCAGTCAGGTGCCGAGAGAGAATGTCCATGAACAATTTGGTATGGTGTTGCAGGACTCCTGGCTCTTTGAAGGTACAATAAAGGAAAATATCGTTTATAGCAAACAGGGTATTACGGATGAACAGGTAGTGAAAGCTTGTAAAACAGTGGGTCTTCATCATTTTATCAAAACCTTGCCGGAGGGATATCATACCGTATTAAATGATAAAGCAAGTCTGTCAGAAGGGCAGAAGCAGTTGATTACCATTGCCCGCGCCATGATTCAAGACGCACCGCTGCTTATTCTGGATGAAGCAACCAGCTCTGTGGATACCCGTACGGAACGCATCGTACAGTCCGCAATGGATCAGCTTACCGTTGGCAGAACCTCCTTTGTAATAGCCCATAGACTTTCAACGATTAAAAATGCTGACTTGATTCTTGTGATGAAGGATGGGGATGTCATTGAGAGCGGTAGCCACAGTGAACTGCTGGGGCAGGGAGGATTTTATGCAGAGCTCTATAATAGTCAGTTTGAGTCTGCAGCATAAATGATAATTGATGTATTGATTTGAAATAAAATATAACCAGAAAAGGGCCAAGATTGATACTGGCCCTTTTTTTGAAAAAAGAATAGCATAAGCCTTCTTGTAAATAATAAATCAGAGAATTTATATAACACAAAAGGAGGCATTTATTATGGGAAATAAAATGGTTGAAGCATTGTCAGCGATAGCGACTTCATCGCAAGAGGTACTACCGGATCTGCTACTTATGAATTTTACAATTGTCAATGCCTGCTTAGTTGGTACGGCCAAGAACTACGTTCTTGTAGATACTGGTCTGGAAAACTCGGCAGATTATATCTTGCAATGTATTGAAAACAGATTTGGCAGCGGCAGCAAACCTCAGGCAATCATTCTTACCCATGGACATTTCGACCATGTAGGATCAGTGATAAAGCTATCTGAATTATGGAAAATTCCAGTATATATTCATAAACTAGAAATGCCATATATCACAGGAAAGAAAGATTACCCAGTGGGAGACCCTACAGTAGATGATGGGTTGGTAGCAAAATTATCCCCAACATTCCCCCACACAAGCATTGACATAACTGCCTATGCAGCAGCATTGCCTGAAGACGGAAATGTTCCCGAAATGCCTGAGTGGAAATGGATACACACTCCTGGACATACAGAAGGTCATATTTCACTATTTCGTGAAAAAGACCGTGTACTTCTGGCAGCTGATGCCTTTTCCACCACAAAACAGGAATCTTTAATGTCTGTACTAACTCATAGTAAGCAAATTAGTGGCCCTCCAAAGTATTTAACTACTGATTGGAAAACAGCAGAAGAGTCGATAAAACATCTTAGGGACTTAAAACCATCTTTAGCGATTGCTAGTCATGGAGAACCTATGAAGGGCGAAGAGCTTACCAGGCACTTAGATATGCTAGTTGACAATTTTAATGAAATCGCTTTGCCAGTTTAGCAGTTCTATCATACTTAAATATGAAAGTATACTGACTTCTTATTATCTCATACGACTCCTATAGAACTTGCAATAAATTATTCAGTAATTGTTTATATTGCGGATTTAAAGGATTAGTTATAATATAGAAGGACAGTACTTACAAATAAGTCAAATAGAATAGAAAGAAACTAAAGAAGTGATGTATATGAAAGATTTACTGAAAAACTATAACAAAAGCTGGAAGGACATACCCCTGTTTTCAGGAATACAGGGTGAGGATATGAGCTCTCTTTTGGAATGTCTTAGGGCTTTTATTCGGACCTATGAAAAGGATGAGTATATCGTTTTGTACAATGACTCTGTTGAGTGTGTAGGAGTATTGCTGGAAGGTACGGTGCACATGATAAAGGAAGATTTACGCGGAAATAAGTCCATACTGGCTGCGATAGAAGAACGAGAATTGTTTGGAGAGACCTTTGCTTGTGGGGCTGACTTAACTTCAACGGTTGCATTTGTGGCAACAACACCGGTAAAGGTTTTATTTGTGCATTTTAATAAGGTCATGCATTCCTGTTTGAAATCCTGTGAATTCCATCATAGATTAATAGAGAACATGGTGGCACTGATGGCTAGGAAAAATGCCCTTCTCATGGAAAAGCTGGACATTACCTCAAAGAGAACCTTAAGAGAAAAAATCTCGGCCTACCTGACTATCCAGGCTCAAAGAAAGAAGAGTACTCACTTTACCATATCGATGGGGAGGCTGGAGTTAGCAGATTATTTATGTGTTGACAGGAGTGCCTTAACCAGGGAGCTTAGTAATATGAAAAAAGACGGTATGATAGATTTTGAAAAAAATACGTTTCAAATATTAGATTCGTTTTATTAGATAGGAAGAGGCTGTTGCAGATATTGCAGCAGCCTTTTCCTATAGATATCCAATTTAATTAATATTATTTTAATCGCTTATCAATTTAAGCAAAGTTAGCGAAATATTATCTCGGTGTTGCAATTGCAACATAAATATAAAATGGAAAATGTTATGATATAAGCCAGAAACAACAGCGCGGGATACAACGCAGAAAGAGGACAACATGGACAAAGTAAAAGTAGACTATGAAAAAATGTATTATGGTTTCCCTGTAATACTGATAAGCTATTATGACAAAGCTGGAAATGCAAATGTAACAACGCTTTCTTCCTCCTATACCTTAAAAGATATGGTAATGCTTGGCTTTAGCAGTAAGGGATACGCTATTAATCAAATAAAAGAGGTGTCAGATTTCGTGATTAATATAGCAGATCATAATTTATTAGAAGAAATCAAGATCTGCGGTAAATACAGCGGTACTGATTGCAATAAGTTTGAGAAAGCAAACTTAACTCCGATTCCTTCGGAGGTAGTAAAGGCTCCTCTCATCGCAGAGTGTCCGATAAACATAGAATGTACTTTAGCAGATATCATTGAAAGTTCCCAATTTGAAGGAATTACAAACGTTTTAGCTACTATAAAAGGAAGACTTGTCTCTGAAACCAAGTTGGATGAAAACGGAAGAATGAAGATAGCTGAACTTGATAATGTTCTGTATTATAACGATGGAGTAAACAGAGGTTTAAAATAGATTCTCTGTTAGCTTGGTTTATGCTCTTGAAAATTCTGGAAAGAGGAAGAAATTAAGATATCAGAAAATATAGAATTGTTTGAAAGGAGTTGTTCTTATGAAAGCATCAATAGATAGAGATGGATGTATCTCCTGCGGCTTATGTGTTTCCTGCTGCCCAGAGGTTTTTCGTTTTGGTGAAGATGGTCCGGCAGAGGTATATGTGGAAATGGTACCGGCAGAATTAGAAGAAGGTGTTACAGAAGCAGTGGATAGTTGTCCTGTTTCTGTAATAAGTGCAGAATAACGAATGAAATATCAGATGCCTTAAGCATGGCATAGAGGAGACCGCTTTTTTGAGTTATATCGAATAAGTGGTCTCTTTTAACGATTCTCTAAAATATTACATACAGTTGTCCTATTAAAGTGTTATACTTTTCGTATGAAATAAATTTGGGCACGTAATAAAAAGAAATATCTCGTAGAAGCGGAGGGAAATATTATGGCGTTAAGTTTTTTCTGTGACAAAAATAAGATGCCAAAAGAAGAACAAGTAACGGATGTATTAGGGAAAGCTGCAATATATTGGGATGGAGTGAAACAGTACATTGGTGAATATGGCGCTATGAAAGAAGAATGGAAGATTTATTCACAGAAGGCAGGATGGTGTAAGAAATTATTTCTGATCACAGAGAAAGATGAAAGAAATATAATTTTCTTATACCCAAATGAGGAATGTTTGACGTGCGTTCTTGTATACGGTGAAAAAGCAGTAGAAGCTGTAAATATTAGTGACCTCCCGAAAGATATAATTAGCAATATTCTGCTTGCTAAGGCATACAAAGAAGGTCGTTCGTTTAATGTGGAAATAAAAACAT
>JAQZBD010000162.1 GCA_029239235.1 Herbinix sp. | reverse complement strand
TGACATCATGCAGAATAAGCCGTGGCAGAAGGCTCCTGCTTTACTGGAGGATATCTATACCTTTGAGGATGCGTTGTTGGTGGGACTTATGCTAATCACATTACTGAAGCATTCTGATCGTGTAAAGATTGCCTGCATGGCACAGCTGGTTAATGTGATTGCACCTATTATGACCGAGGAAGACGGTCCTGCTTGGAAGCAAACAATATTTTATCCATATATGCATGCTTCTATCTATGGACGAGGCGTTGCTCTACAGCCAATCCTATCTTCTTCCAGACACGATACGAGTGAATATGCCGATGTAACGGACGTTGACAGCGTGGCAGTGTATGAGGAAGAGAAGGAGGAATTAACAATTTTTGCTGTTAATCGTGATACCGGAGAGGATGTTCCATTTGAGTGTGATATTAGGAGTTTTGAGGGCTATCGGCTATTGGAGCATATTGTTCTGGAGCATGATGATTTAAAAGCAAGCAATAGTGCGGCGGTTCAAGAGGTTGCCCCAAGGAACAGGACGGATGGAGTTTTGGACAATGGTATTTTTAGAACTAATTTGCATAGGGTTTCCTGGAATGTAATTCGATTCAAGAAGCAAGATTAAAGGAAGAAATGGGATAGGAAGTTTATCAAGATACGAAGACTCCTGCTGTGGTATTTAAGATTTTTAGGTGAGTGCTTTCTTTCAGCTGCCTAAGAGGAATGATAACACAGCAGGAGTTTTTTTATGATATCAAATGTAAGGAGTTTTTTAATAAAAATTACGTAAAACATTCATCAAAATTCCTAAATTTCGGGGGCTGAGAAAAAAAACCTCGATATTCTCTCTCAATTATGGTATACTTTAAATAACTACATGTATCTATTTATCATTTAATGCAAGGTTAAATGAGGAGCTGGGATACAACCTACAAAACACGAGCAACGTGTTTAGGCTACAACTAACTGCCTGTCTGTGGGCATACGGAGGTTATCATGCTAAACAATAATAGAATCAGAATGATGACAAAGCTTGCTGTTTATGAAGAAAAAGAAGGTAAGGAAGACATCCGTCTGAGCAAATATTATAAAACAGATTATGTCAGATATCAGGCGATTAAGTCTGTCATCTGTGCGACAATCGGATATGCTTTGATACTTGTGCTTATATTTATGTATCAATCAGAATATATCATAAAGAATGCAGTGACTCTTGATTATAAGACAATCGGTATTTTTATTGCTGGTTTTTACATTATTACGATTACAATTTATGGTTTTGCATCCATTGTTGGATACTCGTTGAAGTACGATAGATCAAGAAAAAAGTTAGGCCGGTATTATAAGATGTTAAAGAGGCTTGAAAAAATCTACAATGAGGAGACACCAGAGTCATAATTTTGGGAGGAATATATCATGATGTCATTATTAGTATTTCGAGAGAGGGTTAAAAATTTTTATCAAAGATATGATATCTATGTTACAGCCTTCGCTAAGTTTGTATTTGCGCTTATTACTTTTCTTGCAATCAATGCGCAAATTGGCTATGATTCCAGACTGGAATCCCTGCCGGTGGTTTTGGGATTATCTTTATTAAGTGCATTTACACCGTCAGCAGTAATGGTGCTTTTAGCAGCGCTTGTAACTACATTACACATCTATTCTGCGGCACCGATACTCTCGTTAATTATTATCATTATAATCATGATAATCTATTTCCTTTTTGCCCGTTTTACACCAAGACTGGGTTATGTGCTTTTGGCTATCCCGATCTTATTCTTCTTTAAGATACCATATGTAATTCCTTTAATGTTGGGTGCTGTTGCTTCACCGTTGGCCATCATACCGACAGCCTGCGGAGTTATCCTATATTATTTGATCTTAATTATTAAAACGGCAATTACGATGCAGACAAATAATTCGATTGATGATATTTTAGGTATTTATACTTATATCATTGATAGCCTGGTTGGTAATAAACTAATGATTATGACAATCGTAATTTTTGCATTGATTTTAATGGTTGTTTATTACATCAGAAAGATGATGAAATTCGATTATGTGCAGGAATTCTCAATTGGTGCAGGTTCGTTAGCGAGTATTTTAGGATTTTTAATCAGTGATATTATTTTAGCTCAGTCAGAGCAGATTTTTATAATGATATTGGGAAATATTGCTTCAGCAGCCATTGTTATTGTTATTAATTTCTTTCGACTGACATTGGATTACACGGCAGTTGAGAATGTCCAGTTCGAAGATGACGTATATTATTATTACGTGAAGGCTATACCTAAGATGTCGGTTACAACTCCTCAGATGAAGGTAAAGCATATTAATGTGAAGAATGTGGCTCAGGGAATGTCAAGAGCCGGTCTTCAACGGTATGAGGATTCCGAAGAAGAAATTGATGAGGATGATGCGTATTTTGATCAGGGTAGTAATGATGACAGCTGGGATAAAAAAGGTAAATAAATTAGTTTAGTATCAGCGAGTGAGCCGGGCAGGCTAATTTCACTTGTTATGAAAAATAGTAGGGGAGAAGGCACATGGAGAGCATCAGGAATTATATCACTCAATATTTAATCTGGTTATCACTTCCCAAGATAAATACAACCGATATTATAGAGATATGTTTTCTAGCCTTTTTGATTTATCATGTTGTAAAATGGATTAAGACGACCAGAGCCTGGAGCCTTGTGAAAGGGCTTGTAGTAATCATGATTTTCTGGTTAATAGCAGTAATATTTGATTTGAATGTTATTACGTGGATTATTAAAAACACAATTAGCGTGGGCATTATTGCGATTGTAATTATATTTCAGCCGGAACTTCGAAAAGCCTTGGAACAATTGGGGCAAAGGAATATCATGAAATCGATAATAGTTTTTGACGACTCAAAGGATCGATCAGAGAAGTTTTCTGATCATACCTTGAACGAGATCGTTCGTGCAACCTTTGAACTTGCGAGAACAAAGACGGGTGCACTTATCGTATTAGAAGAGGATACGCCACTGAATGATTTTGAGAGCACAGGTATCTTCATTGATAGTTTGGTCAGCAGTGAATTACTAATTAATATATTTGAGCATAACACACCGCTTCATGATGGAGCAGTACTCCTGCGAGGGAATCGAATTGCAGCTGCAACCTGTTATCTGCCTTTGTCAGACAATATGCAGCTAAGCAAGGAGCTGGGTACAAGACATCGTGCCGGAATTGGTATCAGCGAGGTCTCAGACAGTTTGACTATCATTGTGTCTGAGGAGACCGGAAAGGTATCAATTGCAAAAGGCGGAAAGTTGATTCGTAATGTGGATGGTGATTACTTAAGGACGAAGCTTGCAGATGCACAAAGGAAGACAAGTGAGGTTAAGAAATTAAAACTTTGGAAGGGAAGAATAAGGAATGAAAGAGAAGTTGACTAGGAATATCGGCTTGAAAATTCTATCTGTTATTCTTGCTGCCATTTTGTGGCTGGTAATTACTAATGTCGATGATCCTATTAAGACGAAGAACTTTTATAATGTTCCTGTGGAAATATTAAATGAAGATGCAATTGCTTCTCTGAATCAGGTATATGATATTAAAGAAGGGGAAACAATTGATTTTACAGTTGCTGCTCGAAGATCCATTATTGAGAATCTGGCAGTTTCTGATTTTAGTGTTACCGCTGATTTTTCAAAATTATCCGATGTAAATGCGGTTACCATTGATATTTCCTGCCTAAGATACCGGGATGAGGTAACGGTTTCTGATGGTTTATACCAAGTGATGAAGGTTAGTCTGGAAGAGCAGGCGGAAAAGCATTTCCGTGTAGATGTTGTACAGAAGGGAGAACCATCCGAAGGCTATTATGTAGCAGAGAAGACGGCGAGTACCATCGTACAGGTTTCGGGACCAAAATCTAAAATAGAAAGTATT
Source organism: Herbinix sp. (assembly GCA_029239235.1). GTDB lineage: Bacteria > Bacillota > Clostridia > Lachnospirales > Lachnospiraceae > Mobilitalea. The sequence continues at coordinate 5,285 of JAQZBD010000162.1, read as the reverse complement.
ACTCAGGTCAAAGTTGATGTAGATGTTACAGATGTTGCCGGCTCCTTCCGAACAACGGAACAACCGAAGGCTATCGATGCAGAGGGTAATGAGATTGATTCCTCAAATCTTAATTTTAGTGAGAAGAGTATCTCGGTGAATATCCTAATGTATAAAACGAAAACAATTGATTTGTTGGTTACTACTTCGGGAAAGCCCAGGGATGGATATGTGTTGACCTCTGTGGAATATGAGCCTAAGACAATTGAGATTGCCGGAGAAGATGTTGCACTGAGTGAGATTCAAAGACTGGAAGTTACAGAAGATATCGATGGAATCTATAAGAATGTAGAGAAGGAAATTAATCTTCAGGAAGCATTGGGAAAAGAGCTGATTTTGATTGAAAATAGTCAGACGGCTGTAGTTAACTTGAAAGTAGAAAGAGCGAAAACAAAGGACATTGTTGTTCAACTGAATGATATTGACGTAAGAAATATACCAAAGAATTTAGAAGTAACAATATTAAACACGACCCCCATCCTAATTAGGATGATGGGGCCGGAGAAGGACATTAATAATATAACCGTAAATAATCTCAAGCCATTTATTGACTTGACTGATTATGCAGACGGTACATATGATGTGAAAATACAAGCTGGTACATCATTGTATAGTATCATACAAAATAATCCTTCAGTACGTGTTCAACTAAGCTGATGTTCATAAATAAGAGGATAGGAGGATGCCGAATGGTTAGTAAAAAAATAGTAATTGACATCCCTGCAGGGTTACATTTAAGACCGGTAAGTATCTTATGTAACCGCTCAATTGATTATAATTCATCAATTATGATTAAAAAAAATGAAAAGTCAGTTAATGCGAAAAGTGTATTAGGTATTTTGTCGGCTGGTGTAAAATATGGCGATGAGATTGAATTAATATGCGATGGATCAGATGAACAAGAAGCCCTTGAGACATTGTCGGTGATGATAAACGATGGTCTGGGAGATAAGATAATAAAAAAATAGTTGCGAAAGAAAATTCATAATGTTATAATGAGGATCACTATTAGTAGATATGTATAATTATACTATATTCTAATAGTGATCTTTTTAAATAAATCAGAAAGGAAATGATGCAGTTGGGACTCGTATAGACAATACCAAATTATTCATCATTAAGATTTACAGTGTAATTTATCGACTCCATAGTAAATATGAAAATAAGAGGTAGTACATTAAAAATTATATTATACTAGGAGGAATTATACATGTTGAATTTTAAAAGATATCAGAAAAATCCAATCGTTGAGATGACAAACAGACAATGGCCGAACAAGCAAATTGAACACGCACCGATCTGGTGCAGCGTTGATTTAAGAGACGGTAATCAGGCTTTAATTGAACCAATGGTGGTAGAAGAGAAGATTGAATTCTTTCAGTTACTGGTAAAGCTGGGCTTTAAGGAAATTGAAGTTGGTTTTCCTTCTGCTTCGCAAATTGAGTTTGATTTCTTGCGCCAATTAGTAGATCGTAAGTTAATTCCTGAGGATGTTACGATTCAGGTTCTGGTTCAATGTAGAGAACATCTCTTGAAGAGAACCTTTGAAGCTCTGGAGGGTGTGAAGAATGCAATTGTGCATATTTATAATTCTACTTCCACCTTGCAAAGAGATGTTGTGTTTCAAATGTCCAGAGAGGAAATCAAACAAATCGCTGTGGAAGGTACAAAGCTGGTGAAGGAGTATGCAAAAACATTCCCGGGTAAAATTATCCTGGAATATTCACCGGAAAGCTTCACCGGAACAGAGGTTGAATTTGCGCTGGAGGTTTGTACAGCAGTACAGGATATCTGGGAACCAACGAAGGAGAATAAAGTTATCTTTAATCTTCCGGCAACCGTGGAGATGAATACTCCGAATGTATATGCGGATCAGATTGAGTGGATGAACCGTAATTTCAAGGACAGAGAGCATATCATATTAAGTATTCATCCTCATAATGATAGGGGTACAGGTGTTGCAATTGCAGAACTTGCACTTTTAGCCGGAGCAGACAGAGTGGAAGGTACTCTGTTTGGAAATGGTGAGAGAACCGGTAATGTTGACATTTTAACAATAGCGTATAATATGTTTTCCCAAGGCATTAATCCAGAATTAGACATAGATAATATTAATGAAATAATAGAAGCCTATGAGCGTCTGTGCAAGATGAAAGTGCATGAACGTCATCCCTATGCAGGTAAGCTGGTGTTTACAGCATTTTCTGGTTCCCATCAGGATGCTATAAACAAGGGGGTTAAGGCAATGAAGGATCGCAGCAGTGAGCACTGGGCTGTTCCCTATTTACCAATTGATCCGGCGGATATCGGAAGACAGTATGAACCGATCGTTCGTATTAATAGCCAGTCTGGTAAGGGCGGTGTTGCCTTTATTATGGAGAACTACTTTGGTTATAAGCTTCCAAAGGGAATGCATAAGGAATTTGCAGATGTAATCCAGTTATTGTCTGAAAAGAAGGGCGAGATTACACCAGAGCAGATTATGGAAGCCTTTAAGGTTAACTATTTGGATCAGAAGGAGCCGCTACACTTTAAGAGATGCAAAATCGAAGAGTTAACCGAGCGTGAGGATTCTTCTACCTTTGCTACGGTGGAATATACCGATCATGGAGAGGTAAGAACCTTTGAAGCTACCGGTAATGGTCCAATTGATGCAGTACAGCAAGGCTTACAGAAGGAATTGGGAATACAGTTTAAGGTTCTTGATTATACAGAGCATGCATTGGCTGGTGGAGCAAATGCTCAGGCAGCAGCTTATATTCAGACAGTAGATTTAGCAACAGGCAAAACAACCTTCGGTGTTGGTGTCAGCTCCAATATTACAAGAGCATCCATACGTGCTATCTTTAGTGCTTTGAATCGCTTGAATTCGTAATGTGCGAAAGGTAGTAAAGGTAATAGTTAAGGATATTCACATTTTGACAGATATGAAATAATAAATGAAAGAATAAGCTATAACAGATAAAGTTCATGAAAATGTATAGGAATATACATTCATGAACTTTATTTAGTATCTGAGTTATTTACCAGAGATATTTACTTAGAAAGTTTCTGATAATTTATGAAGAATCTATATTTTATAGCTTCCTCATACTTGAAATAAAAGTAGTTTATATTTTTATAGCATTAAATACACATACACTTATTATATGGATGAAAATGGTATTTATTTATAGGCAGAACAAGGGCATAACTGTGTTGCAGGTTGACTTGTCTGACCTAGAATGCTATAATCCCTATGATATTATAATTATTGCTAGAATTGTACGAAAACGGAAGAAACACGATTTGCGAGTTCCTGGTACCATGTCCTAGGCACTTGCCGGCTTATGGTATTTATGTGCCTATAAGCGTTGGCTTTTGTCTTGAAGCTTACGGGATGGTTGTGAGTTAGGGGTAGCCGCAGCCATGATCTGTGCGTGTTAATAAGAGGACTGATGGAGGGAGTTTAATGAAGATTAGTGTCATTATTCCTTTTTTTAGAGGAATCGCATACTTAGAGGATTGTTTGAACAGCCTTGCAGAGCAAACATATCAAGAGATGGAAGTCATTCTTGTGTGTGACCGGGTTAATGAGGAGATTGAACCGTTACAAAGTGCCTTTCAAAATCGTTTGGAGCTACAAACCCATAGGTTAGTCGATAAAAAGGGAGTAGCGGCTGCAAGAAATTTTGGTTTATCAGTTGCTTCCGGTGATTATGTATATTTTTTAGACAGTGATGATTATATCAGCCCTAATGCACTAGAACAATTAGTGAATAGGGCAAAAGAAACGGGTGCTGACCTTATCTATGGAAAGAAAGTATGGACATGGTTTAAACGAAGTGTTTTTATGGCAAACTTTAATACAGAGGATGTGTCAGAAGAATCAAGCGAGGATGAGGAGGATAACACCTCTTTGGAAACCTCAGAGCTTGATACAGAGGACAGCGCAGCAGATGGTAATAAGAAAAAGCAGACGAGATTAGATGCTTCTAAAAAGGAGATTCCTGTACAGGAGTTATCCGGTCAAAAGATGGCTTATTATCACTTGGTATCAAAGGAAAAGGGATTTAGAAATATATCCGTTCTTCATCAGTTGATGAAACGGCAGGTTATTGAAGAAAATAAGCTGCGATTTAAGGAATCGATTAAATTCATATCTGACTATCCTTTTGAACTGCAATTCTTATTAAAGGCCAGGAGTTTTGAGTATGTAGCGGGGGCTACATATATGAAACGAAACCATGGTGATACGGTGAATTTGCCTTCCTTAAGTCAGACGAGAGGGAGCAGAAGCTTTCGTGAGTATACGGATTCTTATAAGTATACAATCAGTTTGATTCAGGAAAACAAAGACTTAAAGCTTCTATTGGAGGAAAAAATGATACGTTATTGTATCGGATTTTATGCTCCAAAGCTTTGTACGAATCACGAGGATCCTGAGCGGTTGAAGAAATTTAATACCATGCATGAAATTGTCGGTAGCCTGGACAAGAATTTGCTGGGGAGCTATCAAGGCTACGATAAGAAGTTAATGAACGCTTTCTGCGGTGGAAATATCCGTCGTGCTGAGAGAGTTGTCATGAAACATAACAAATGGATGGATTTCAAGCGTATTACAAAGAATAGCCGTGCCTTTGCAAGGCATTTGTATGAAACATATTTTTTGAAAATGACATTAAAGGAAGATTGGGTTATCTTTGAAAGCTTTTTCGGAAAAAGCTATTCCGACAGTCCGAAGTATATTTATGAGTATTTAGCAAAAATTCATCCAAAGAAGTATAAGTATATCTGGGTGATAGATAATAAGAATACAACAATTCCATATTCCCATAGGAAAGTAAAGCGTTTTAGTTTCCGTTATTTTTATTATATGGCACGAAGTAAATACCTGGTTTTTAATGTCAGACAGCCGGAGTGGTATCAGAAAAGAGATGGCAGTGTTTTTTTAGAGACCTGGCATGGAACTCCATTGAAAAAGCTGGTTTATGATCTGGAGAATACAACCGCTGCCACGCAAAAATTTAAGAAGCAGACCTACCAGCAATCAAAAATGTGGGATTATTTAATAGCACCAAATCAGTTTTCCGGTGATACCTTTCGAAGATGTTTTCAGTTTCATCAGAACATGCTGGAGACCGGGTATCCCAGGAATGACATTTTGCATGCTGAGAATAAGGAAGAAATAGCAGCCAGAGTTAAAGACCGAATCGGTATTTCCAAAGAAAAGAAAACGATTCTGTATGCGCCCACCTGGAGAGATG
>JAQZBD010000161.1 GCA_029239235.1 Herbinix sp. | reverse complement strand
CTTACTTTAAAATTTACCTTCTTTAACGATACTATATTATCGTATTCCTGTCGCTATTATAGTGGTATAACAAGTAATCCTCATTAGAGAACATATATCATTAGAGTCATTCATTCTAAGTCATCAAATGGCCATATAAGAATTATACTTTCCTTTACCCGCAAAAAAACCAACGTCGGAATGGCTTCCTACCATCCCTTGTTGGTTTTACTACTTATCTACTATATCTCTTCTGCGAACTCAACACCGTCGATAGCTGAAATCTTAGTAATTACCTCGACTCTAAGACTCTTTTGCTTTAATCGTATTGTCATAATCGCTGCTGCCGATGCATTTCTATCATAGGATGGTTTAACCATTTCTATAGATTCGATGCTAACACTATTCTTCCTCAACGCATCTAAAACCACTGATATTGATGCTGACTTATCAAACTCAATATAGATATCAAGCACCTTAGATTTCGTTAATGCATAGTTATCTAATCGATGCAGTACAATCGTTGAGAAACCAATCAGTATACATGAAAAAATAGCAGCCTTATAAAAACCAATTCCTATTGCCAGCCCCATACATGCGGTTGCCCATAAACCTGCAGCTGTGGTTAATCCCTTTACCTGATGCCTACCCGTAACAATAATTGTGCCTGCTCCCAGGAAACCGATACCTGAAATAACCTGTGCTGCCATTCTAGTCGGATCCCCTACATTATATCTTTCCGTAATATACTGGTTAGTCATAATTGCAAGAGCCGACCCAAGGCAAACCAGGATGTGCGTTCTAAGTCCTGCCGGGCGTCCCGCCCTTCCACGTTCAAATCCAATAATCCCACCAAGAACAACCGCTAGAAGTAGTCGTAAAATGATTGTTGTGTCATTGATTGAATAGATATCACTAGTAAATTCAAACATTTAACTCCTCCCTCCAACTAAATTTTCATGAAATCCATCCACAATCTGGCACCTACATGCCAACATAAGCACTCACTGCATTTGACACTGATATAAAGTATGTCAACTATACATTTTAGGATATTCAATTTTAATCAGAGTTAGACCCTGAGCCAATGCTGTTGGCCCTGCATTATTTCTATCACATGCCTGAAGAATATCTTTTATTCTTTCCGGGGGATAAGCACCTCGCCCAACTTCGATCAAGGTACCCGCTATAATTCTCACCATATTATAAAGAAATCCACTTCCTGTTACAGAAATGGTTATTATATCCCCGTCCTGATCCACCGTTAGTTGATAAATTGTTCTTACTGTATCAAGCACCTGTGTTTTAACAGAACAAAAGCTTTTAAAATCATGCTCTCCAACTAGATACTGCGTAGCCGCCTTCATTTTACTTATATCAAGACTATAGTAAATATGATATGCATATAGGCGTTCTGTGGGAAGTGCAATTCTTCGATTCAGAATACGATATTGATATGTTTTACGACTTTCTGTCTTTCTTGGATGAAAATCACCGGGCACCTGGGAGGAAGTTTGCACTCGTATATCCTCTGGTAGCCTTTGATTGAGTGCTAAGCATATCTTTTCTGCTGGTATCCGGCTCTCTGTGTCAAAAATCGCGACATTTCCAAGTGCATGCACGCCAGAATCGGTGCGACTCGCTCCAATGACAGTGATATTTTCTCCCAGAAGCTGAGTAAGTGCCTTATTTAGTTCAGCTTCAATCGTAGGTTTTTCAGGCTGTATCTGCCACCCGCAATAAGCTGTACCATCATAAGCCACTTCCAATATTATACGTTTCATTATGTTCTCCTATTATAAGCGCTACCCCCAGCGAACATGATGAACACTGGGATGAGCACTAGAATAATCTATTTTCCAATATTCCTAGCGCTATTACAATTGCAAAATAAGCCAGCACACAGGTATAGGCTAGATAATCCCTATTCTGGTAGCGTAATGGCTTCATTTTAGTTCGTCCGTCTCCACCTCGGTAGCATCTGGCTTCCATCGCCATAGCGAGGTCATTCGCACGACGAAAAGCTGATACAAATAGAGGTACTAGCAGTGGAATTAAACTCTTAGCCCTTTTTAATACCCCACCGGATTCAAAATCAGCTCCCCTAGCCATCTGAGCCTTCATAATCTTATCCGTTTCCTCTAATAAAATTGGTATAAAACGAAGAGCAATTGACATCATCATTGAAATCTCATGAACTGGAACCTTGATGCGATTTAAAGGCTTCATAATTTTTTCAAGCCCATCCGTTAGCTGGTTTGGAGTTGTTGTAAAGGTCATAAGGGATGATCCTAAGATTAAAAAAATCAATCTAATCCCCATAAAAATAGCCTGTCGCAAACCGTTATCCGTAATCTTTATAATCCAAATTTGAAAAATAGTATTACCCGGCGTAAAGAACAAATTAAAAAACGCCATAAATAGCATTAACACAACAATGGCCTTCATGCCTTTGGCAATAAAACGAAACGGTACCTTGGACAGCTTAATAATTGTCACCAAAAAAACAGCAACTGCGATATATCCATAAAGAGAATCAAATAAAAACAATGATACAATAAAAAGAAAAGTTCCAATTAACTTAACTCTAGGATCTAAACGATGTAATATGGAGTCGGAAGGATAATATTGCCCGATTGTAATGTCTCTTATCATAATTATACCCGTGCCTTTCACTTTTTGATGACCTATTCCAGAAGCGAATATATTCGCTTTGTAAATAGGCCTCAATAAAGAGTTTGAAAGTGACTTTCTTTCAAACTTTTCTTACTTTCTAACAGAATATGTTGTATTAACCATTAATACTGTAATAGCTTCAAAATCTCTTCCTTAGCTTCATCTATCGTCGTAGCATCCGTATTAACCCTATATCCTTTATCTTTTAGTACGTTCATTACATAGGTTACTTGAGGGGCTGCCAAATGCATTTGTTCCAGCTCTTTATAATGAGAAAATACCACTTTAGCAGTATCCTGCATTACTAATTCTCCACGATTCATTACGAAAAGTCTGTCTGCATAATTTGCAATATCCTCCATGCTATGAGTGACAAGAATGATTGTCAATCCACTATCTCTATGAAGCTCCGCAATCTTCTCCAGGATATCATCCCTGCCTCGTGGATCTAATCCAGCTGTTGGCTCATCTAGAATTAATACCTCCGGCTTCATAGCAAGCACTCCTGCAATAGCCACCCTTCTTTTCTGTCCTCCGGAAAGTTCAAATGGAGATGCATCTAATAGATCATCACCAATGCCCACCATTTTTAAAGCTTCATAGGCACGAAGCTCACACTCCAATTTATCTAGTCCAAGATTCGTTGGTCCAAAGACAACATCCTTAAATACAGTTGTTTCGAATAATTGATGCTCAGGGTATTGAAAAACCAAACCAACCTTGCTTCGTAATTTTCGAAGGTCATAGTTCTTCTCATAGATATCCTGACCATTAAAATAGATATGCCCATTGGTAGCCTTAATCAAACCATTCATATGCTGAATTAAGGTTGATTTTCCTGACCCGGTATGACCGATCAAACCAATGAATTCTCCTTTATTGATTGAAAAACTTATATCTTTAATGGCATGTCTTGCAAATGCAGTTCCGCCACTATATATATAGTTCACTTTATCAAATATTATTTGCACCTGACTCACCTACTTCTTTATCAATTTAATTGCTTCTATAAGCTCTTCCACAGTTAAGATGCCATCCGGTAAATTAACTCCTGCTTTTTTTAATTCATATGCTAATTCAGTTACTTGAGGTGCATCTAAGCGGTATTTCTTGATTTCATCCACCCTGGTGAAAATTTCTCTTGGAGTACCCTCCATCTTTACCTGTCCTCGCTCCATAACAAATACTTTATCAGCATAAATAACTTCGTCCATATGATGAGTGATCAAGATAACGGTTACATTTTCCTTCTTATTCAATTCACGAACGGTTGCGATAACTTCCTTACGTCCATTCGGATCAAGCATTGCAGTGGGTTCATCCAGTACAATGCATTGCGGTTTCATAGCCATAATTCCGGCGATTGCTACGCGCTGCTTCTGTCCACCGGAAAGCTTATTCGGAGAGCTGTTTCTAAACTCTAACATCCCCACCGCTTCAAGACTCTTTTCAACTCGTTCCCATATCTCCTGTGTAGGAACTCCTAAATTTTCTGGTCCAAAACCCACATCTTCCTCCACAACAGTGGCAATAATTTGATTATCCGGATTTTGAAATACCATTCCAGCCGTTTGACGAATCTCCCATAGGTTCTTTTCCTCGGCTGTATTCATTCCATTCACCCACACACCGCCATCGGTGGGATATAAAATCGCATTGATGTGCTTTGCTAAGGTAGATTTACCGGAACCGTTAGCACCTAGAATCGCGATGAAATCACCTTTCTTAACATCCAAATTTACATTATCAATGGCTTTATTAATAGATTCCACATTGCCTTCTTCGTCGCGTCTAATATATTCAAAGGTAAGGTTCTTCACCTTGATCATTTCCATATGGCTTCCTCATTTCTATGAAAACTTATTCTGTCTCAATACTTTTAGCAAACATATTGTAATTATTGGTGCATCGCAATATGACATAATTTATGTTAAATTAGATGATACCTTATTTTATACATATTTTCAACTTATTTATATTTAAGTTTCTCCAAATTAAAAACTAATTCTGCTAATAATTTTCTATTTTATCTTACTACGATCTTGCAGCTAATATATCTTTTCTCTATATAATAAGCTCAATATATTCTGTATATGTTTTATTATTAAAGGTGTTTTCTGCATTCTTTTACTGTAGCTTCAACCTAGGATTTTATACCCATTAAATTATGCCCATTCTATAAGATTACTTATTACAAATTAGTTCTAGATAGCCTAATTTCAAGTATTCCCTTAGCATTAACCTTCATACTTTTTGCTCTAAAACGATAGAGTTGTTGAGTTTCCACATATTCGATATATGTCATAAAATGTTGACACGTTTAGTTTTATTATTGTAACATGTAAGCTAGTTCCATTTTTACATTTATCTTCCAGTCAAAACCAGGGGAAATTAGAGTCTTTTGACTTTAATATATTAACAAATAAGGAGGATCTTATGAAAGTAACATCAAAAAGGTTACTAGTTTTTGCTCTAATGCTCAGCATGCTTTTCAGCTTGCTGTCACCAGTTCAACTCGTTGCCGCAAGCACCACCAAAGCTGCAGCGCCCATTACACGCGGAGAGGTGTGTAAGTTAGTGAATTCATTAATAGGTGCAACTACGGAATCAGCAAATATGAATAGTATTGTAAACTACAAGAAAACTGATGCATATTATTCTGTTATGTCCATCGCTTACAATGCTGGTTATATTGTGCCAAACAAAAGCCACCAATTAGCAAATGCTTCTACCAAAGCAAATTATAACTTCGTGGCAATTATCTTATCAAGACTCTTAAAAACCACAAGACTTGAAGTTCTTGGAAAGCATGACCCTTATGCTACATTAACTTCAAAAGCATTAAAAAGCTATGTATCAGAGATATTACCAACTGTTATAACGAAAAGTGTAAGCAATAAAACATATAAAGGAAACGTAATTATTAACTCACCTGATATTACGCTGACAGATGTCACTATCAAGGGTAGTCTTGTTATTGGTGACGGAGTTGCTGATAAGGAAGCGATTCTAAATAATGTCAATGTTACAGGTAAATTAGTTGTTCGTGGTGGTGGAGAGAATTCAATTAAAATCATGGGTACATCAAGTATTTCCACCGTAGAAATTGTACAGGTTAATAATGCTGTAAGCATCAAGGTCAGCGATGGCGCTGAGGTAAAAATTATTAATATCAATGATGGATCTGACGATGTTATTCTGTATGGATCTATCGGTACTGTAAATGTTGTAGGAAACAATCTTAATGTTTTAACAAACGGTGCTACCATATCCACTGTAAACTTGTCTGGTAAAAATGCTTCCTTTTCCGTTTCAGCAGATACTATTGTCGAGGCTGTTGATGTAAAGGAAAAGGCTACAGAAGCTAAGTTGAATATAACTGGATCCATTTCATCTGTAGTAGCATCCGCTGCTAGCCCATCTATTAATGTGGATGGTAAAGGCTCCATATCAAAAGTAACAGCAGATGCAGCTGCAAAGGGAATTATCATCAACGTCTCGGCAAATGCTTCAATAAGCTCCATTAGCAGTGCGGCGCCTGAAACAGTAATCTCCGGTGCTGGCAAAGTGGAAACTGCTAAGATTGAAGGAAGTAATAGTTCAATTTCAACACCTAATACTAAAGTAACTGTTGGCAAGGATGCAACCGGTGTAATAACCAATAGTACTAATACAAATACTAACACTAATCCTAGTACTAATCCTGGTACTGATCCCGGCACTAATCCTGGTACTAACCCTGGCACCAATCCTAGCACTGATCCTGGTACTAATCCTGGCACTGATCCTGGCACTGATCCTGGCACTGATCCTGGCACTGATCCTGGCACTGATCCTGGCACTGATCCTGGTACTGATCCTGGTACTCCACCCGTTACGAATCCTCCGAGGCTTTGGCAAACCTTTTGGGCAAATCAACCCACTTCTTCTGAAATACCAGGATACTTAAATCGGACAGTTCGTGTGTATGTTAGTATGCCTGTAGATACTGCCTCAACTGTAAGTGGTGCTGCTTTTACAGCAAAGGGTGTCAGTGGAGCTGCAATAACATCTGTTATAACTGGTTCAGTAAACCCTAAGACCGTATATGAAAATTGGATGGATATAACTATTATATATCCCATTAACTCAGACATAAGTAATTTGATAGTAGAATATAGCCCGACAGAAACAAGTGCGGTTGTTAATTTATCAGACTCAAACAGTAAGATGGAAAGTTTCAAATTATATACTAGCGTAGAAGCTGCAACTGAGCCTACAACGATATTTCATATAATGAAAGATCCGAATCCTATCATTCAGAAAGTCATCGTATCTACTGATGGAACAAAAATGAACATTCGCATAGCTCCTTACGTCTACGCTGATTACTATCTTACAAAGTTCAAGTACACGGTTAATAACACCTCTGACTGGATTTATAATAATATAAGATATACTAGTGGTCACCGTGACTTCTATGTAGAAAATTCTAAAGGAACACAAGCGGAATCATCCTATACAATCCGTATTGAGAATACTGCTGACGATAAAAAGATATATGATGCTGTTGGCAAAGCATACGACTATATCGAAATGACAGTAAGTGGCTCAGATGTCATACAAGATGAGGCATTTGATTGGACAAAATATACCAACTAATTTAAAAATATTAAACATTAAAGCGCAGGTCACTTTGGACTTGTGCTTTTTTGCTATATATACATCACCAATGAAGTTCCTTAAGAAATATTAAAGATCTTCAATTTGAACTCTTGTGTATCTATCTGCGGTGAGAAAGGGATGTTGCTCCCGCTTACGTGAGAAAGAGGGCTGGATTCAAATGAACCTCCCTTGAGTAAAGAGCATAAAAAAAGGACACTACATCTCGGTAGTGTCCCTCTCATTTACCTTTTATCTAAGTACATACAACCAAGTGAATCAGCCAGCTGACTCACTTGTCATAAATTATACTAATTCAATTAATACTTCCATAGCTGCATCGCCCTTACGTGGTCCAATCTTTACGATTCTTGTATATCCACCGTTACGGCTAGCATACTTAGGAGCGATATCATCGAATAACTTATCAGATAAGTTAACTTCCTTAGTATTTCTCTTCTTACCAGCGTTCTCTGTAGGAACTTCGGTAACTGGGTAAAGGTATTTCATCATCTGTCTTCTAGCGTGAACACGAGAAGGCTTATCCTTCTTGATTGTCTTCTGAACGTCATCGAAAACAGTAACTTTCTTACCATCTACTACTTCTTTAACTCTTTTGCCATCTTTATCTTTACGAGCAACTTTTGATGTAACTGTAACAGTTTCAAAGTTATCTCTTTCTTTAACAGCAAGTGCAATCATACCTTCAGCAATTCTACGGATTTCCTTAGCCTTTGCTTCAGTTGTAACAATTTTACCGTTATATAATAAATTTGTCACCTGGTTTCTCAAAAGCGCTTTTCTCTGGCTTGAGGTTCTTCCAAGTTTTCTATAACCTGCCATTTGTTTCCCTCCTTTGAAGATTATATCTAATCACGATACTCGCAGATTATGCGAGTCTGTATACTTAGTCGTCGCTTGCATTCAGTGATAATCCAAGCTCCTTTAATTTTGCAAGTACTTCTTCTAAAGACTTACGTCCGAGATTTCTTACCTTCATCATATCTTCTGCTGTCTTGTTAGTTAGCTCTTCAACAGTATTGATGCCAGCTCTCTTTAAGCAGTTGTAGGAACGAACAGATAATTCAAGTTCGTCGATGTTCATCTCAAGAACCTTCTCTTTTTCATTGTCTTCTTTTTCAACCATAATTTCAGCGGTCTTAGCATGTTCGGACAAATCAATAAAGGAATTCAGATGCTCACTTAATACCTTTGCTGCCAAGCTTACAGCCTCATCTGGGATGAGTGTACCGTTGGTATATACATCCAAGGTAAGCTTATCAAAGTCTGTAATCTGACCAACACGGGTGTTCTCTACTGTAAGGTTAACACGCTCAACAGGAGTATAGATGGAGTCAATCGGAATAACACCGATTGGCAGATCATCATTTTTATTCTTGTCTGCGCTTACATAACCTCTACCGTTTGTGATAGTAAGCTCCATGTAGAGTCTGCTATCAGGACCACCGCATAAGGTTGCGATTACTTGATCAGGATTGAGAATCTCGATATCCGGGTCAGCCTGTATATCTCCTGCTGTCACTACAACTTCACCCTCAGCCTCAATATATGCGGTTTTAGGCTCATTCGTATCGCTTGTGTTTCTGATTGCTAAGCTTTTAATATTCATGATAATTTCAGTTACATCTTCCTTAACACCAGGAATTGCGCTGAATTCATGAACAACACCGTCAATCTTAATTTGACTTACAGCAGAACCAGGTAAGGATGAAAGCATAATTCTTCTAAGAGAATTACCTAAAGTTGTACCATAGCCTCTCTCGAGAGGTTCTACTACAAAACGTCCAAACTTCTTATCTTCGGAAATTTCTGCAATCTCTATTTTGGGTTTTTCAAAATCAAACACAACAGGACCCTCCTTCTGGGTATTTTGA
>JAQZBD010000002.1 GCA_029239235.1 Herbinix sp. | reverse complement strand
TCTGCAATTTTCTGGATTTCATGTTTGTAATCCTTAGTAACACAAGAAAAAAGCACCGACCCAACAGCTCCTACGTCTGTCAAACCGATACTTTGCAAGTGCGCCTCCAGGGGCTCGAACCCTGGACACCCTGATTAAGAGTCAGGTGCTCTACCAACTGAGCTAGAAGCGCATATTCTTTTTTGCTTTGCGTTTTTTTATTTCCTGAACGCAAAAATTATTATATATAATTCTAGAGCAAATTGCAAGCATTTTTTTTATTTTTTTTAAAATTATACACATTTTATACTTTAGCTATGAAAAAGCCCTATAATCAGGGCTTTTTCACTATGTCTGTATAGATAATTACATTTTATTCCTGCAAAATTATTTATGGGATTCCAATTTATCCAGTAATGATTTCTTTGGAACAGCACCCACAACAGTTTCAACTGCAGCTCCGTTCTTGAATATGATCAATGTAGGGATTGACATTACACGATATTTCTGTGCTGTCTCTTGGTTTTCATCCACATTTATCTTACCGATTTTGAATACACCTTCATATTCATCTGCTAATTCTGCCACAATAGGAGCAACCATTTTACAAGGGCCGCACCAGTCAGCATAAAAATCTACTAATACAGGAATATCTGATTCCAATACATCCTTCTCAAAATTTGCATCTGTAAATTGAAGAGCCATCTGTTTTCCTCCATTCTAAGCTGGGCTCAAATCTAACTTTTTGATAACCCATTTTATCCGATTGTTTATAGTATCTCGAGAAATACTACTTTTATGTGCGTTACAAGGAAATATTACAACAGAAGGCCCTTTTTTACAAGAGGTTTTACTTTTTTCTCTTCTTTTTCACAGATTTGCTAAGTATGCCTTCCACTTCATCCCAAGAGGATTTTAGCTTCATAAACTTACGATCCAGCTCACGATTTCCAGCCGTAACTTTTGCCACCTTGCTCTTCCAACTTTTTTTCATGGATGACCTTCCTGGCTCTTTTTATTATCATATGATTAATGAATGCTTTTCGTCCCAATATTCCCACGCTTTTCACTACTTACGGTATGTTACCAGCCTATGAATCGGATTTCCAAGTGCTGAAAAACGCTCCTCATACTCAGTCATCACATTTCCTATCGCGTACTCACTATGGTGTAAATCAAAGGTTACATCCTTCAGCTCCCAACCAGCCAGCTTTGCTTCTTCCAGTGAGAACTCGAATAGAGGGCGGTTGTCAGTCTTAAAAGCAACCTCCCCATCCCTCTTTAGGCATTGGTTATAACGACTCAGAAACTCCTTGGAGGTAAGACGTCTTTTCGCATGGCGGTCCTTCGGCCAGGGATCTGAAAAGTTAAGATAAACTCTGGAAAGCTCCTCGGGAGCAAAGATATCATTCAAATATTCCGCATCAAATCTTATAAAATATAGATTCGACAGTTCAACCTCATTCCTTTTCTCCAAGGCACGTAACAGTACACTAGAGTACTTCTCAATTCCTATATAATTAATCTGGGGGTTCAATTCTGCCAATTGCATAATAAACTTCCCCTTACCCATTCCGATCTCTACGTGGATTGGATGATCATTGTCAAAATGAGTATTCCATTTACCCTTTAACGACTCCGGCTCCTGAACTACATAATCATGAGCAGCAACCACTTCTCTGGAGCCCCTTATATTCCTTAATCTCATATCTACCTCTCGTTCCGCTGCTTGCCGCAGCAAAAAATCTAATAATCAAATCCATTGGCGAAATGGATTAAATGCAAATCATACTACCGATTGCTCCGTTTTAATTTTATGGCAATCATTTTACTTTTCGGCCACTTCCTATTATAAAGTCTGCCCTAAGATTCGTCAATTCTTCCCTCATTGTTATGAGGTGAAAAACTTAAGCGAGTAATAGCAAATAATACTAGCATACCATCAAAAAAGATCACCATCAGTCTAAGCTCTTTCATTCTTATATATGGTACCGTTGCCGTACACCTTCAACAGGATCATCATCAGTCTAAATTTTTTGTCTAGTAAAGACGAAAATATAAAGTTTCACATTTGTTTCCATTTTACTGTTTACATCAGAAATCAGCTATAGTAAAATGGAACATGCGAACAAGCTATTCACTGGAAATATTGATTGATTTCCGGGCAACTTTCCATTATTATGTAGGGAGTGTCTATACTTACTATGGCACTATGTTTTATCTGTTTATCTTAGGAGGATCATATGAAGCAACGTATCTTTGCTTTTTTTATTATAGCTATTACTTTATTTAGCACAATCTCACCATCGACAAGCGCTATTGCAGCAGAGACTGCAAAAAATACATCAGAAGGCACCTCGAACAATTCCAATTCCTCTGTAACCTGGCCCGAAGGGCCAAATGTATACGCAGAAGGCGCCATTGTTATGGAAGCCTCCACCGGCTTAATCCTATATGAAAAGAATGCACAGAAGGCATTTTATCCTGCCAGTATCACTAAAATTATGACTGCTCTTTTGGCCATCGAGAATTCATCCATGGGTGATACGGTAACCTTTTCTCAAAATGCAATTTTTGATGTTGAACTGGACAGCAGCCGAATTGGTATTGATGTCGGTGAGCAGCTGACGATGCAGCAATGCTTATATGCCATTCTTCTTGAATCCGCCAATGAAGTTACCTATGCTGTAGCGGAGCATGTAGCAGGATCTATTCCGGCCTTTGCCAAGATGATGAATGAACGTGCTAAAAGCCTCGGTTGTGTTAATACGAATTTTATGAATCCCCATGGCCTTCATGATGAGAACCATTACACGTCTCCTTATGATATGGCCTTAATCACAAAAGAAGCTATGAAAAACGCAACCTTCCGCAAGATTTTTAATACAAGAACCTATCAGATTCCACCGACGAACATACAGTCAGAAACCAGATATTTAAGAAATCACCATCGCTTCGTACTCGATCAGGATTACCTATATGAGGATTGCATCGGTGGAAAGACCGGATATACTTCGGTAGCTAAATATACCTTAGTATCCGTTGCAAAACGAGGTGACTTAGAGCTCATTTGTGTGGTGATGCGTGATGACAGCAACGAGCATCAATACACAGATACTCAGAAATTATTTGACTATGGTTTTGATAATTTCTCTATCTACCCGATTAACGATTTAGAGTCCTCGGATACAATAACAGAGTCTCCGATGTTCACAAAATACAACGCTTTACTTAGCGAAACCCAGTCACCCATCACCATTGACGAGAACGGCTATTTAATTCTTCCAAATTCCGCTTCTTTTAAGGATGCAGAAAAGGAAGTAACCTTCTACTCTTCCAAGGATAGTACGAACCAAACACCTTCCACGAGTGTGCAAAAGGACGATAAGATTATCGGTAAGATCTCTTATACTTACAACGGGAAATACGTTGGGGGTGCAAATATATTGTATAAGAACACGAATTCCTTAGTGTTAATTCAGGATAAGGAAGAAAAACCCGCAGACACACCCTCCGTAACAAGTCCTTCCGAAAGATCAGGAAAGCCGCTTATTATTATCGTTGGCATAGCTGCAGGTTTATTAATCTTAGCTGTTGTTATATATTATATATTCGTTGAACGCCCACGTTTAAGAAGACGAAAGGCCTACTATAACAAACGTGCTAACCGAAAATCATATCGTGACGATGATTATTTGGATTTATAAATTCTTCTATTGTCCAAAGGAAGCAAATAATTTTGCGATTTCATCCGCTGTTAACGCTTTATTCGGGTCATCATATAGCGGAACAACCTTTGACTCAGCAACAATTTCATTTGATGAATTAACTGCCTCAAGCTCTGGCTCCTCAAAGATCCGGTCAGCCTCTGAGGCATTTTCCTTATTCTCCTCTTCAACAGGTAGTTCAATATGGTTATCCGTTTCGGACCATTCATCTCCCATGAATATCGTCTCTTCCATGGATATTTCATCTTCCATCAATATCTCATCTTCTATTGATATCTTATCTTCTATTGATATCTCATCTTCTATTGATATCTCATCTTCCATTGATATCTCATCTTCCATTAATATCTCATCTTCCATGGAAGCTATGTTCAATAAATAATCCTCTCTTAACGGTTCTTCACTTACATCTTCATCTCTTAGATACTCATCCTCCTGAGTTATCTCATCCATGAACGAATCTAAGGAATTGACTTCCTCTTCACTCACCGATAATGGATCTTCTTGGTAATAATCATCTATAAATACCTTCTGAGGCGCAGGTGTCTGGGAGATAACTTTTTCTACTACCTCCAAATGATCTTTTATCTCTACAAGTCTCATTAACTGATCCTGAAATAGCTTTTGATTACTTTCCTCAAGGGATAGAAGCTTGCTAAACTGATCCTCTAACACTTCTTCCTGTTTTGGCCCATCCTGAAGAAGCTCTACTATTTTGTTCACATTTTCCTTGCTGTTAGTAATCTCAATATTAAGTGCTTTTTTCTGGCCCTCGAGTGCTTTTTTTTGTAATTCTAATACTTTAGTTAAGGCGGTAGCTTGATTTTTTTCCAGAGCTTCTAATCTGGATAAAACTACTTCAAACTGCTTCATCTGATATTCTGTATTCTTCTTTGTTGCTGTATAAGAAGCTTTTTGAGTATTTAACAACTCCGTATAACGGTCAAGCCACTTTTCAGATTCATGGCTGATGGAATGATCTAAATAAAACTTATCATCCATTCTTTCCTGCTCTATATTCTTACGGATTGCATCCATAAAGATATATCCCATAATTAAAGCAATGATTCCTAACCCTATCGGGAACATAATATTCACATGTACTAATTCTATACTGTAAATCTGAAGCAATAAAGTTGTAATAAAGCAACCGCCTATTGCAATTATATTCTTCTTTTTCTTTGTCTTCATTACCAGCGTTCTCCCATCTCACTTATTAGAGTTTTATCCTTGTAAACAGTATATCAATGTATATAGACATAATAATATAAGAAGTGTATAGAAAGCAATCTATAAATAGAAATAATACCATAATTTTATCGAATTATAGATATATATGTAAAAAAACAGATATCCTTCCAGAATGGATAACCATTTGGAGGATATCTGTTATACACGTATTTTGCACATTATTTAGAACTATCTCGCTTCAGTGGTAAATGGATTGTAAATTTTGATCCTTCTCCCAATTTACTTTCCACTTTAATGGAACCGTCATAATAATTTACGATATGCTTTACAATGGAAAGACCAAGTCCGGTCCCTCCCACTCGCTTACTTCTCCCCTTATCAACACGGTAAAAGCGCTCAAAAATACGCGGAATATCCTCTTCGGCTATTCCCACACCTGTATCTGCAACCATAATTACCATTTCCTTAGCTTCAGAAGTTACTGTTATTTCAACTTTACCACCTGGCTTATTATATTTTACCGCGTTCGTTATTAAGTTACTGAACAGCTCCCTTATTTGCTGCATATTTGCAGACATTGATAAGGGCTTGCAATTCGTCCTAATACTCACCTGGCATTTCTGAGCAAGGGGCTCCAGGGTTCTGCATACCTCCTGTAATAACGGACTGATACGGACCTCAGACATAACCACCTCAGCTTCTTTCGTCTCCAATCTTGATATCATTAGGATATCATTAATTAGATTTGTCATATTATCAGCTTCCAGTTTAATTCTAGAAAGAAACTCCTTTTTCATATTTTCATCCGTAGCCATATTATTTTGCAGTAGCTCTATATAGCCGCGTATGGAGGTTAAAGGCGTTTTAAGCTCATGGGAGGCATTGGAGAAGAACTCTTGACGTATTAATTTCTCAAACTCAATACGATCCATAGATTCTTTCACTGCTTTTGACATCTGTAAAGTCGTATCCGCTATTACATTCATTTCTTCATATTGATAGAGATCGAAATGGAACTCTGGGTTTTCATCCTTTAATTTCTGCATTTCGTCTGCTATCTCTAGAAGGGGCCTTGTCACAGAGCGTGAGAAACGATTTGCCAATACCAGTGATACCACCAAAGTAATACTGATGCTGGCCAGGATTGCAGGCACTAAGATACCGATATATTGTTCCATCCCTGAGAAAGGAACCGCTATTCGTAGAATAAAGTCCCCGCTTTCAGAAAGTGCTGCCACATATAACATGGAAATGTTCAAGGTTTCAGACTTACGTATCGAATAACCTATTCCGGATTTCAGAGCTTCCTTAACTTCCTCTCTATCCAGATGGTTTTCCATGGTGCTACTATCTTCCACGTCACTATCCGCAATCACTTCCCCGTCCATATCAATAATGGTAAAACGAGTTGATTCATTTCCTCTTACATTTCTTAGCAAATCAACCTGTTCTTTTAAATCACCGCTATAATCCAGACCATGATCTGCTACTCGAACTGTATAAAGCATACTTTCTTCTGATCTTACTAAGATTATATTACTGATGGCCACACCAAAAATACCGCAGCTTAAAATGATTGCCAGCGCTATAATGAAAGCAAATCTTTGAAATATCGCTCTTTTCAAGGAAATACCACCTTCCCGTTATAAATTTATCTAATACTCCGGCTTCGCAAATCGATAACCCACGCTTCGTACGGTTCTAATACAATCAGCTCCAATATTACCAAGCTTCTGTCTTAAGGTACGAATATGGATATCCAGGGTTCTTGTCTCACCATCATACTCATAACCCCAAATATGATTTAGCAGCTCATCCCTGGTAACAACACGAGTATTATGTTCTATTAAATAAAGTAGAAGCTCATATTCTTTATATGTCAGCTCAACTAAAACACTGTTATTACGCACTTCTCTAGTCGCCGGATTAATTACAAGTGTCATAAAGCGTATAATATCCGGGCTGTCCTCTCGATTCGACCTGCGAAGCAGGGATCGAATTCTCGCTGCTAACTCCAAGACACCAAAAGGTTTTGTAATATAATCATCGGCTCCAACATCAAGTCCCATAACCTTATCCAGCTCTTTATCTTTTGCAGTAAGGCATATTACCGGCACATTTTTTAATTGAGTATCCTGGCGAAGTAATTTAATTGCTGAAAGCCCATCCATACCAGGCAGCATCACATCACATAATACCAAATCCGGTTTATCATCCTTCATATCTAAAAGGGCCGGCTCAGCCATCTCATACGCTCTTATTTGATATCCAAAGCCTTCCAAAGCAACCTTTAATAGTTCGCGGATACTCTCATCATCCTCAATAACGTATACTTTATCCATACGATTTTCCTCCCGCTTATAATATTCTAATATTATTTACGGATCCGGTCTCATTAAATTCTGTCCACTCGCACAGGTTAACTGCATGATCACCAATTCGTTCAAAATATTTTGCTATCATCAAAATATCAACGCATTGGTCAACGTGTTCATTGGAGGTTCTAAGAATAGTTGCAACTTCTTCCTTTACCTTATCAAATAAGTCATCAACCACATCATCCTTTTGAATAATCATTCTGGCTTTATCAATATCAAGAGTAGTAAAGGCAACTACTGCATCGTGTACCATCTCCTTTGAAACTTTACCCATCTCCGGAATGTGCTTTACCAGATTATAGATTGGCTCTCTCTTTTCACGGATAATCAATTCTGCAATATCCGCAGCGTGATCACCAATACGTTCCATATCCGTTACAACCTTTAAAGCAGTAGTTACAATTCTTAAATCCCTTGCTACCGGCTGTTGCTTTAAGATCAAAGAAAGACATCTGGATTCAATTGTCTTCTCGATATCATTTATATTACGATCTCCCTGAATAATCTCTTTTGCAAGCTCTTCATCCTCAGTTTCAAAAGCCTTCATTGTATTATCTATTGCATTCTCGATTAAATGTCCCATCTCGGTTAAGTTATCTCTAAGTAGCATCAATTCATGTTCAAACGTTAATCTGGCTGTCATAATAACCTCCTTTTATTTATCTCAAAGAAATCCTGGAAGGTATTTCTTTCCTGATATAATTATAGTCTTCTGGGTAATTTGTGTCAAACAAGATAAAACGATAAACCGCTTCCCTTGCCACGCATTACAAAATCAACCGAATCTACCGGTGATATAATCCTCTGTTCTCTTATCCTCAGGTCTGGTAAATAAGGCATCTGTTGCTGCAAATTCTACCACTTCACCTACCAGGAAAAATGCTGTGTAATCAGAAATACGAGCCGCCTGTTGCATGTTATGTGTTACGATGGCAACTGTGTATTTCTCCTTAAGCTCGGACATTAAATCCTCAATCTTTAGGGTTGAAATCGGATCAAGTGCAGAAGTTGGCTCATCCATTAATAACACCTCAGGTTCTACCGCCAGAGCTCTTGCAATACAAAGTCTTTGCTGCTGTCCGCCGGATAAGCCCAAAGCAGATTTCTTTAATCGATCCTTTACCTCGTCAAACAAAGCTGCACCCTTTAAGCTCTCTTCTACAAGCTCATCTAATTTGGATTTTGATTTAATGCCATGAATTCTTGGTCCATAGGCAACATTATCATAGATGGACATTGGGAAGGGATTTGGCTGCTGGAATACCATTCCTATTTTTTTACGCAGCAATGTTGTATCTACTCTCGGGTCATATATATTCTCACCATCAAGCATAACCGTTCCATCAATTTTAACACTGGGAATTAAATCGTTCATTCTGTTTAATGTCTTTAAAAAGGTTGATTTTCCACAGCCTGAAGGTCCAATAAATGCTGTAATTGATTTTTCTTTAATGTTCATCGCTACGTCTTTTAATGCATGATTCGTACCGTAGTATAAATTCAAGTCCTTTGTAATGATTTTATCTTTAATCATAGCTTCCTCCAATCCGTCCCTTTTGACGGAGCCTTTTTCTATCAAATGTTATTAATTACTTATTTACATCGAGCTTTTTGGATAAATACTTAGTCAGCATATTAATTCCAAATACGATTACAAGTAATACAAATGCAATTCCAAAGGAAATATCGTATTTTCCTTCTTCCATCTTAAGGAACATCTGTATTGTTAAGGTTCCCCCTGGCTGAAGAATCTTTTCTATTAGCCCTTCACCATAATCACCTAATTTGGGTAATAAGTAACCACTTCCTGCGGTAAATAATAATGCTGCTGATTCACCAACAATACGACCAATGGAAAGAATGATACCTGTAATAATTCCTGGCATAGCCGAAGGCAGAAGAATCGTACGTATCATATACCATTTGGTAGCACCGATACCTAATGCCCCGCTTCGGTAGCTGGTCGGAACCGTCTTTAATGCTTCCTGAGTATTTCTTGTGATTAAAGGAAGTACCATTAAGGTGAGCGTTAACGAACCTGTTAATACGGAGTATCCTAATTTTAAAGTTATTCCAAAAAATACATAGCCGAACAAACCAAAAATGATGGAAGGAATACCCGCCAGTGTTTCTGTTGTGAACTCGATTATTCGAACTACCTTACCCGGTCTTGCATATTCATTTAAATAAATTGCTGCTCCTACACCCAAAGGAATCGCTATAATTAAAGTAAGGATGATGATGTACAAGGTGTTTATTATATTACCGGCAATACCAAAGGTTCCCTTGATGGTACTTGGTACATTAGTTAAGAAAGACCAATTTACAGCTGATATACCACGGATTGTAACATATCCAACTATTACCGCAAGAACAATAATTGAAATTGAGGCACAAAAATATATAACCGCATTGATCAACATATCGGAAGGTCTAAATCTTTTATCATAAATACTAGCTGTTTGCATCTTTAGCTCCTCCCTTCATTAATCGGTTCAAGATAAGATTGATTGCCATTATAAATAAGAATAATACTAAACCAATTGTAAACAATACTCGTTTATGAGTGTCTGCCGCATAAGACATTTCGCTTACAACTGCAGTAGTTAAAAATCGCACTGAATTAAACAATAAAGGTAGATTTGCACTATTACCTGCTACTAAGCTGATTGCCATAGCCTCGCCGATCGCTCTTCCTACTCCCAAAACAATCGCTGTTACAATACCCGATTTAGCTGCCGGAATGATCACTTTAAAAATAGTTTGTATTTTTGTTGCTCCTAAAGCTAAGGACGCATGCTTAAAATGTCCTGGAACTGCCTTAAGGGCTGCTTCACTTATGTTGATAACTGTAGGAAGGATCATAATTGCTAACACTAAAACAGCAGAGATTAAGTTAGAACCACCGGTAAACTGGTGCGTTGTTGAACCTTTGTAAACTAACATTTCTATTTTATAAATGAAGGGACATAAAATGAGAATACCTAATAATCCGTAAATTACGGAAGGAATACCAGCTAATAGCTCCACCGCCGGACGAACAATATTCGCCAGCCTCTTAGGCGCAGTTTCTGCTAAAAAAACTGCAGTTAATACACCAATTGGAACACCGATTATGATTGCCATAGTCGTACCAAGAAGTGAGGTTAAAATTACGTATAAAATACCATAGCTTGGATCGGAAGCGGTCGGCTTCCAAAGTGAACTAAATAAAATATCCTTCAACCCTACTTCAAAAATTGCGGGGGTTCCGCTGATAAACATATATAAGGTAATTGAGAAGACAGCTAAAACAGTAAAGAAAGCACAAGCTGTAAAGATATAACCCGCTACTTTTTCCACTGTCTTCTTTGTTTTATAACTACCTATGATAGAGATGCTCTTATCAATCATATTGACTCCTTTATCAATGTAACATATATATAATATAACAGCTTTAGGAAGAGCTTCCTCCTTAGCAGACGTAGCTCTTCCTTCTTACTGTTTAATCCTAGTGATGGATTATTTTACTGTGATTAATCCAACAGTCTTAACTAATTCCTGGCCTTCATCTGATAACATGTAGTTAAGGAATGCTTGAACCAATTCAGTCTGCTCAGTTAAAGCGCCTTTTGTTGCCATGATGAAAGGTCTGCTTAATAAGTAAGATCCTGCTTTGATATTTTCCTCTGTTGGAGCTACATCATCAAGGCTTACTGTAACTACTGAGCTATCTACAACATCAAGAGATACATAACCGATTGCGCCTGCTGTTGATGCTACCTTTGCTAAAACACCACCGCTGCTGTTGATTTCATTAGAGTATTTACATGCATCTTCTACTTCTAATAACTCTTCAAATGCGGATCTTGTACCGGAACCAGCTTCTCTACCAATAACTACGATTGGTTGATCTGCGCCACCAACTGCACTCCAGTTAGATACTGCACCGGTATAAATCTGAACTAATTGATCTTTTGTTAAGTTTGCTACTTTATTTGCTGGATCAAGAACTACTGCAATACCATCGATTGCTACTATGTTTTCAACTACACCAGCACTTGTTTCTGTATCTTTTAAGTTTCTGGAAGAATTTCCGATATCAACGGTTCCTGCTGTTACTGCTTCAATACCTGCTCCAGAACCTGTAAACTCTGCTGTTACTGTAACATCTGGATATTTTGCCATAAAGCTTTCAGCAGCTGCATTTGCGATCTTCTCCATGGAGGTGGAACCTGCCATTGTAATTGTTCCGCTTAAATCTGCTGTATCATCAGCTGGTGTTTCGGTTGAAGTATCCGGTGTTTCTGTAGAAGTATTCTCATCTGTACTCTCCCCTGTGCTATTCGTATTGCCTGCACATGCTGTAAAAGTACCGATAACAAAAACCAACATCAATAAAAGCGCTGCTATTCCTTTAATTGTTCTCCTCATTTTAACTCTCCTTTTCGATTCGTTACATTTTTCTTCTCTTCATTTCTTACAATACAAAAATACCATTAATTTTTATTTCGTAATACCATAGTAATGTTCAGTTTTTGTAAAGTTTGTGTAAAGTGGTAAGGGTAGTCTACACTTATTTTGAGACTTAATATTCAATAGTATTTGTTATTATTCCATTTTCATGCTTTTTCTCATTTCAAATTTATACATATAAGCTTGAATATCTGAATTTAGGCAACAAAAAAAAGCCTTAAAAAGGCTTTCATAGCACCCCCAGCAGGAATCGAACCTGCAACTAGCCCTTAGGAGGGGCTTGTTATATCCATTTAACTATGAGGGCAAGAATATAGAATTTATATTTACTTTATTATACGGTATTCTAT
The DNA here is from genome assembly GCA_029239235.1 of Herbinix sp. Lineage (GTDB taxonomy): Bacteria > Bacillota > Clostridia > Lachnospirales > Lachnospiraceae > Mobilitalea. The sequence continues at coordinate 36,175 of JAQZBD010000002.1, read as the reverse complement.
GCTGTAAATAAGAAAATAAAACGATCTTTCATGATTAGTTGCGTTTACGCAACATACATATTCTACTATTTCCTTTCACTTAAGTCAATAACTATATGTCTTTCTTTTCATGACAATCTATCTTTTTCATGACGATCTTTATTTTCAAATTTCATTTTTTATTCTGAAGTAGTTAAATACATCTTTCTCTTGAATACCAAACTTTCATAATATACATTATAATATATTTTAATTTATAATCGAAAAACAGCTCGTTTCATTCTTAGTTCCATCGCTCCTACTATAATAGTAATTATTCTCATTCAAAATTATTTGATAACTTAGTCATTATTTCTAAACAAATATTTTACATAACTTTAACTATAATGCGATATTTATCAGATAATTTTTATTGTAAACTGTAATTACAAAAAATTATAAGGAGTGATTTCTATGATAATAAAATTAATTATAATCCTTCTCGTATATATGTCCATCCTAGGCTTCTGCTATTACATACATTTAAACAGAACGCAAAATAAATATATTGATTCTTACAAATGGTTTACACGCATACTTAAATAGAGCATACTCCACAAAAAATAAAAGGCAGCTAAGGGCTGTCTTTTATTTTTTAATCTATAACGCTACTCTACTTCAAGTAGGCTTTCTGACACTGATATATTATCCTCTACAGCCTGTTCTACATATTCAGTAACAGCTTCTACTGTATTCTCCTCAATGTTTACTTGAAATCTATTTACCGTAGCTCTTAAACTTTCCGCTAACATTTTCAAACGATCGGTAACATTTGCAATTACTTGCATGGACGCTGCCTGCTCTTCCATGGTAGCAACTGATTGCTGCGTTCCGGCTGCATTTTGTTCTGCAATATTTGCTAAGGCTGTCAGCATTAATCTAATTTCGTTATTTGCTTTTTGCATTTCATCTTCTGATTCATTCAGTTTATCTACTACATCCTCAGATTGCATCATTGCTGCTGAAATGTCCTGATACTTCTTGATAGTCTCAGAAACACTTCTTTGCTGGTCCTCAGAGGTCTTAGTAATTCGATCCATACTTTGCACTGATTGCTCAATGTTTTGCTTCAGCCCTGAGATAACGCCATCAATATAGCTTGTAGATTTTGAGGATTGATCTGCCAATCTTTGAATTTCACCTGCGACTACAGCAAAGCCCCTGCCCCATTCTCCTGCTCTGGCTGCTTCAATAGTAGCATTTAGTGCTAATAAATTAGTTTCCCTGGCAATGTCCGAAATAAATCGGCTGGCTTCCCCAATCTGCTCGGAGCTTTTTTTCATTTCCATAACAACCTTGCATATATTTTTGGTAGCTAAATTATTTTCATTTGTAATAATATTTAATCCCTCTATTTCTTTTAGACCCGCTTGTACTAAAAGCATAACCATATCTGTTGTTTCATTTAACTTCAACATCTGCTTATGGTTTACTTCCATTTTCTCTTCTAATATTGTTGCCTGAGATAAGCCCGCTTCCGTCTTCTTCGCTTGATCGTAGGCACTTTTCGCTATTTCTTCCAGTGTAAGAGAGATTTCCTCTGTAACCTCAGCTGATTGTCCCGAGGTTTCCGTTAATTCCTGTGCTGTTCCCGTAACCTGAATAGCAGACATATTTAGCTCGGTGATAATGTTACGCAGATTCTCAGTTAGAATTTGAAAGGTTCTGGCCAAGATACCTATTTCGTCCTTCTGACTGCGGTATCTCTCAGGTATGTCTTCCCGAATATCCAGTTCTCCTATTTTTTTAGATTGCTTTGTAATAGATATTAATGGTGTGGTTAGAGAATTATCAAGTAAAATCACTACACCAACACTTAATAGTAAGGTGAGGGCCAGAATTGTTAGAATGATGCGTACCATTCTAGGTATGGCCTCCATAATCTCATCATTATATGCTGTTATAACAAAGCTCCAGTCTGTTCCTTCAATTGGTGCAAAGGCTGATATCAGCTGATTACCTTCAAATTCATATGCTACCACGCCGGTTTTTTTATCTAATATCGTTAGGTAAGCCTCTGACAATGATTTTAAGGAGGGATCATCCTTTACCTTTGTAATCGGATTAAATCTCTGAATAACCTCATCTGCATTTGGATGTGCAATGATGGTTCCTTCGCTGTTAATCATAAAGGAATAGCCTAGTTCACCATATCCGATATCTTTTGTAATATTACTTAAGGAATCCGCCTCCATTCGTGCAATTAAAGCTCCAACAACTTGCTTTTCCTTAAGAACCGGTACTGCAACCTCTATCTCTGGTTTTCTTGTAACCCTGCTTAGGATTACATCTGATATTTCTGAGGTACCTTTTAAAGCTGCCTCCACATATACACGGTCACTCATTAATCTGACTGTCCCATCCGTATAATAAGTATAACCGTTAGGTAATACATACCCAATATCTAAAAAATCAGTTTTATCCAATTCCTCTTTTAAGGTATCAACATTAACCTCCCAACCCATTTCAGTAATCTCCTTCTTCTTAGAGACCATTGATAAGGTGGAAATAACTGCATCCATTCTGCTTTCAACTAACTTAGCACTTTCAAAAGATAATAATTCGAGTGAATGCTCAGATTCCTCTCTAATTGATTGGTATCCGATACCAATCGATACACAGCCAATAATGATGGCAACAGATAATACCAGCAAAGAACATGATACAATTAACTTTGTTTTAATACTCTTCATTTGTCTTCCTCAAACCCAGACTTATCTACTCTTTACTAAGACTGATGGATTATCATTTCTTATAAGATTCAAAGTATAGGTTAACCCTTCCTCTAATATAGTTCCCCTGTGTTGACCCTCAAGTGATTACCAGCCCGTTTAAGTTATTCGATATTTTTTTATGCTTTGCTTCTTTTTTCATCTTAGCCAGCTGCTCTGTCATCTGATAGACATCAGAAAATTCTTTCTTCTGATTATTGGCAGCAACGATTGTTATTGAAAGCAGTGGATAATGCTCCAGCTCCCCTCTTCTGTTTTCTGTTATTATGTAGCCGTTATTAATATCCTCCGGACTATAATACTTTAGCGCATTCTCTTCAAACTGTGATATGATATCTAGAAAATAGTGCTCAGATACATATTCATAAATAATAACCACAAAGTCATCTCCACCGATATGTCCGACAAAATTATTATATGGAATATTCTTTTTTAAAATGGATGCCAGCAGTTTAATAATTAAATCTCCGCTTTCAAACCCGTAAACATCATTAAAAGCTTTAAAATTATCGATATCGATATAAGCTATACTATATTTTTCATTGCAATGCACACAATGATTTAACTTTTGCTCAACAATAAGATTACCCGGGAGACCTGACAATGGGTTCTGATCCTTCGCATTATCAACCTCGATTTCCGTAGCTTTCTGAAGCAAATCCTTGATTGTAACTGTTCCTATATATTTATCATTTTCCGTTACAACAATAAAATCATATAACTTATCATTCGATCTGGACATGGCAAGGTAAGATACTACATTAATTGGCATTTGATAATCCACTGCAAGAAAGTTATAGTCCATTAAATCAGAAATAGGTTTGTTTTGATAAAGTGAATATCCGTAATGTCCGCTCATTCTTAATGCAAGCTTTTCACAGGTGATAATGCCCAAGGGAATCTCATTTTCTACCACACATAGCCCAAAAAAACTTGGGTTCTGTTTAAATATGTTATAGACGTAGTTAGCGGTCACCGTAGGGGCAACAATCCCTGTATATTTACATACGTTTATAATAGCTTCCTTTGGTACCTTCTCCTGCCTGCGACAGTCCTTCAAATAATTCATTTCATAGATTTCATGAATAAGTTTATGGGTGATATCAAGAATCTCCTCCTGGGGCCTTTGTATATAATATCCTTGTCCATATTGAACACCCAGCTGAATGAGAGTAGATAACTCCTCCCGGGTTTCTATTCCTTCTGCGATTAAACTAATTTGTGACTCCTTAGAAAGCTCTACCATTCCTTTTACTAATGCATACTTTAGATTATCCGAATCAACATTACGAATTAATTTCATATCCAGCTTAATATAGTTTGGATTAATGTCACTGATAAGGTTTAAACCTGAGTAGCCGGCACCGGCATCATCAATTGCTATTTTATAATTCTGATTACGATAATGATTAATGGTTGATAAAAACCCTCCCATATCTACAATCACATTTCGCTCCGTAATTTCGAAAATGACATTCTTGGGTTCAATATTAAATTCCCTTAAAAAGTCCATTGTAAAACCACGAATGAAGTTTTCGTCATGCATAATATTCGGGTTTACATTTATAAACAGCATTTTGTTATAAGGTGGTATCATCAATTGATATGCTGACTCAAAAGCCCTTGTCCTGCATAACAGCTCCAGATCCCAGAGCCTGCTGTACTCTCCTGCAATAGAAAACAGCATTTCCGGATTATCAATGATGCTGATACCAGTAATTCTGCTTAATGCCTCATGCCCTAGAATACTACCGTCTTTTAGGGATATAATCGGCTGAAATACTGTTTTTATCTGCTTTTTATCGATGATCGTATCCAGCGCTTCTTTTCTTTCGTCTCTCATAACAACCCCTCTTTTCTTTTAACTACACTTTTATCTTAATCAAATTAAATTGTAACTTCCTACATAATCAGGTAAATATTATGTAAAATTTATTTAAATTATTAATATAAATGTAAATAATGAAACTCTACGTAACGGTGTTAGCTATGGAGATGCAAAAAAATAGCGCTGTACTGATGTACAAGCGCTATTTCTACAACTCTTATAAAGCTATGTTTACTGTCTTTAATAACTTATTCCTTTACTTGGTCAGACAATGCTATACTTCCCTGCATCCAGATATTACCCTTAAATCTTCTTCCAACTGAAGGCTCTCCAATCAGATCCTCCTTATTGATACACAAACGGAAGGTGATATCATTGCAAACCAACTGCATATCGTATAACTCTTCCTTTGTCATAGTGTTTTCGATAATATTACATTCTGTAATTGTAGCAATTACACTATAATTATCTGACTCAGAGCCAAAGGGAATAAATGAAGTATCAACGATAGAATAAATATCTTCTTTCTTCGCTCTTCTTGAAATCATTGCATAGGTATCAATATCATCAATTGTTAAACTATCAATAGCTTCCTGATTTCCCTTTTTTGCTTCCGCAATTAACTGATTCCGATATTTTGTCTCCGCAGATATATTACGGACTTGAACCTCATCCATTTCAATAGGAAGAAGTACTCTTCCCTCCAGGGACAAAGCTGCCAGCGTAATCGGAAACGGTGTACTCATGGGCATATTCTGACTCTTCTTCTCTAAAAACTCAATAACATTCTGAAGATAAAAGATAAGTGAGACTCCCAATCGAAAATCATCACACATACCTGTATAAGCTTCCGAGTCTACCCGCTTATTTATTCCTACCTCTTCCCTGGTACTTATATATTGGCCATTCAGGCAGGGAAAATAATGTTCCATATGAAATTTACCCGCTTCATCAACCTCACCGCGTAGGGTGATACCCATTCCTTCACCAAATTCCATTGTGATCTCAGTTAAACTACCTTTGCTGCTTAAAGGGGCGGTACGTTTTTTTGTGGAGTTTTCCGTTATAATCTCCAATAATTGATTTAATTCCATTCTATTATTAATGTTACTAAACCCAATTGCTCTTAAATAACTATGCATATTATTCACTTCCATTCATAACCGGTAAACTCTTTATATTTTACGCGGATCAACTGCAATTCATGTAATAATTATTTATAACATATTTTACTTTCAATAGCAAGCATCCAAGATAAAACAGAAAACATCAGCGCTTCAGACTTAAGAAAACCCTGCCAAGCTGATAACTATTATTTTGCTTGCCAAGGTTCTTGTATTATAACATAGCATAAGTCTACATGTATACTAGTATTAACTAACATTTACTCCATAATCGTATCTACAATAAAAAGTGTAAGTTCTTTTGTCAAATCTTTTTCTATCCATTCTTTCGGTTTGCTGCCATCCTGGTTCTTAATAATGCGAATCACTGGACGGGTAGGACATTGAGCATTCTGCCTTAATACAATTCCTGTCTCGTCTTGATTCGTAATCACCAGTGTTCCCGTCGGATATGCTGCTACAGAGTCTACAAAAGCCTTTACAACGGAAAAATCAAATAAAATTCCTGCCTGACTTACAATATAATCAATCGCATCATGAGCCTTCATCCTTTTTGTTAGATTACCATAGACTTTACTGTCAAATTCATCACAGACAGCAGCTATACGGCTTCCTATTTTAATACGATCTTCCTTAATATGAAAAGGATAGCCAGAACCATCCATTCTTTCGTGGTGACTTAATATGATGTCCTTTGATGCCTGCGAGAGCCACTCCATCTTCTCAACTGCAGTATATCCATATATTATATGTTTCTTAATCTCTTTCAGCTCCTTTTCAGAGCAGGTTTCCAGATTTAAATTATAGTAATCTATCGTAATAGAAGTAAAACCAATATCATGAAGAAGGCATCCTACCGCAATATCTTTAATTCGAGTCTTGGAAAGCTTTAATTTAAAGGCTAAAATGACAGACAATGCGCATACATTAATCGAATGTGAATAAGTACTATCATTTTTTTCACGTATGCTATATAAGGTATAAATAACTTCTGGTTCTCTCATAATATCTTTGATAATTTCATCAGCAACTACTTTAATTTCCTCCAGTTCTGCTTCATTCTGATAGGAATATTTTAATAAAATATTGCGAACAGCCTCCTGACATTGCTCCTGTATTTGTAGCTCTAAGCTGTTAGTTAAATTTATGCCCTTTCCAATTTCATCTTCTACATATATATACTCTATATTTAATGCTTTTAATCGCTTCACATACTCTTTCTTAACAACGGTTCCTGCTGTCATTAATACTAAATCGCTATTGCTGACAATATCTCGTGCAAGCAATTCATTTCCTTTCACTGTATCTAATGAGATAATTCTCATATATATATCCTTTCCAAGTACATTTACGACCCATATGACGAGCTATCAGAAGATAATATTACTTCTAATTAAATGGTCTGCTTTTGTGTGGAACATCGGTTTTGTTCCTATCATACTGTCTATTATCATTGCTAAGTAATTTTTAATAATAACCTTATTCTATATATAACTATACCACAAAAGTACCTTATATAAAAATACAATATTTTGATTCTTTATCCCTAGGATTTTATGCATAATTACAAAGCTACTCGCATATAACTACTTCCATTGTATATTCTATATAATTTTTGTTCATTTATGAAAATTTTTTGATTGTTATTTATTTAACAAAATCTATTTACAAAGTATTTTTTTCATGTTATATTTTTAACATAACGATTGTGTTAATTTTTTAACAATAAGAGGAGGAACCTATATGTCAAAAGAATTACAACAACCAACACCCAAAGAGCATGTAGATCAACTGGTTAAGAATGCAACTGTAGCATTAGACGAGTTTTTATTATTAGATCAAGAAACCATTGATAATATTGTTCACGAGATGGCTTTAGCCGGTCTTTCAAAACAGCAACTACTAGCTAAGATGGCAGTTGAAGAAACTGGCCGTGGTATTTATGAAGATAAGATTACAAAGAATATTTTTGCTACTGAATATATTTGGCACTCAATTAAAGCTCAAAAAACGGTAGGAATTATCGAGGATAATGAAGAAGAGGATTATATGACCGTTGCTGAGCCTGTTGGTATTGTAGCAGGTGTTACCCCAGTAACAAATCCTACTTCTACTACAATGTTTAAGAGTATTACTTGTATTAAAACAAGAAATCCTATCATCTTTGGTTTTCATCCAAGTGCTCAGAATTGCTCCAGAGAAGCAGCTAAAACCTTATTAGAAGCCGCTGTTAAAGCAGGTGCACCAAAGAACTGTATCCAATGGATTGAATATCCTTCTATCGATGCTACAAGAGAATTAATGAATCATCCTGATGTATCTATGATCCTTGCAACAGGTGGTTCAGGTATGGTTAGACAGGCGTATTCCTGTGGAAAGCCAGCACTTGGTGTAGGTCCTGGTAACGTTCCATGCTTTATCGAAAAAACTGCTAATTTAAAGCGTGCCGTAACTGACCTGGTTATGTCAAAATCCTTTGATAACGGTATGATTTGTGCTTCTGAGCAGGCAGCTATTATTGAAGCACCTGTATATAATGAAGTAGTCGATTTAATGAAAAAATCAGGTTGCTACTTCGCGACGAAGGAAGAGATTAAATTACTTGAGCCTGTGGTTATCAATACTAATACCGGTGCAGTAAATCCTGCTATTGTTGGTAAATCCCCTGTAGATATCGCTGCATTAGCGGGTATAAAGATTCCTGCCAATACTAAAATACTTTGTACTGAGCTCGAAGGTGTTGGACCGGAATATCCATTGTCCAAAGAAAAATTATCTCCTGTTCTTGCAGTAATTAAAGCTGCTAACCTTGAGAAGGGCTTAAAGCTTTGTGAGAAGATGGTGGATCTGGGTGGTTTAGGACACTCTTCCGTACTTCACTCTAATGATGATACTGTTATTAAGGCTTTTTCAGCAAGAATGAAAACTGGACGTATTCTAGTTAACTCACCTTCCACACATGGTGCAATCGGTGACTTATATAATACCAATATGCCTTCTCTTACTTTAGGATGCGGCTCTTACGGTGGTAACTCTACAACCCACAACGTATCCGCTGTAGATTTAGTTAATTATAAACGTGTGGCTAAGAGGAGGGTAAATATGCAATGGTTTAAAATTCCTGGAAAGATTTATTTCGAATCTGGTTCTACTGCATATTTAGCAAAAATGCCGAACATTTCGAAAGCATTTATTGTTACTGATCCGTCCATGACTCAATTAGGTTATGTTAATAAGGTATTGTATCAATTGAGAAAACGTGTTGACTATGTTCACTGTGAAATCTTTGATCAGGTTGAACCAGATCCAAGCCTTGAGACAATTTTAAAAGGCGTAGATGCCATGAATAAATTTAATCCCGATGTTATCATTGCACTTGGTGGTGGTTCTGCTATCGATGCTGCAAAGGGTATGTGGTTATTCTTTGAAGATCCTACTGCAGATTTCAAGAATATGTCATTGAAGTTCCTAGATATTCGTAAGAGAACCTATAAATTCCCTACTTTGGGTAAAAAAGCTCAATTCGTAGCAATTCCTACTACCTCAGGAACTGGTTCAGAAGTTACCTCCTTTGCGGTTATCTCCGATAAAGATGAGAATAAGAAGTATCCTTTGGCAGATTATGAGTTAACTCCAGATGTAGCAATCATTGACCCTGACTTTGTAATGAGCGTACCTAAGAAGTCTACAGCTTGGACCGGTATGGACGTTTTAACACATGCCGTTGAAGCATATATCTCTGTACTTGCTTCTGACTACACTGACGCTTTATCAATTCATGCTATTGATTTGGTGTTTAAATACTTGAAAGAATCCTATGATAAAGGTTCTGAAAGCCCCGTTGCACGTGAGAAAATGCATAATGCTTCTACCATAGCAGGTATGGCATTTACAAATGCATTCCTTGGAATCAACCATTCTCTAGCTCATAAGCTTGGTGGCGAATATCATATCCCTCACGGCTGTGCAAATGCCATACTGTTACCACATGTCATCCGTTATAATGGTGTTGAGTGCCCTACTAAATTTACTTCTTTCCCGAAATATGAGAGCTATATCGTATCAGATAAGATCTTCGAATTAATGAAGAAGCTTGGAAAGAATCCTAAAAATAAAGCTGATGCAGTTGAAATGCTTGCACAAGAAGTAGAAACATTAAATGCTCAGCTTGGAATTCCTTCAACCTTAAAGGAATATGGAATTGACGAGAAGAATTTCTTATATAAGGTATCAACACTCGCAGATTTGGCCTTTGGTGACCAGTGTACTACGGCTAACCCTAGATTACCATTAGTATCCGAACTAGAGGAACTCTATTTACTAGCTTACTATGGTAAAGGAAATTTGCCTAAGACCGAGAAATAATTGCCTTTCCCATTTTAATAGTTAATGTATAGAGACAAGACGTTTATGCCTACTAAATATCTTGTCAAAAGAAAGAAGCTTTTGCACCTAGCTTAATCGCTATTCTGCAAAAGCTTCTTTCCTTATGCCATAAAATTATTTGTATTACACGCCATTTCTAATGCTTTCTTTTCATCCTCTGATAATTCCAAGAATGATTGACCCTTTATTATCTCTTTTAAATATGTATAACAACCTTCTCTGCTACTATGTACTGAGTTTAATAAAATTCCATTGTTATTTTTATCCAGCAGGGCTAAAACAAAGCTTAGCTTACCTCCCATTTCTTTAAAGGCATCATACTTAACAACACCGATTTTTTGGTATGCTATTTGCAAATTCTCTTTCACTTTCTCTAATTCATCGTTCATGCTTTTGCTTTCAGCTTTTAAACCATCAATGTCTGCAAAACGTAATAAAACCTGACTTTCCAGATTTTCTCCAGTAGCGCCTGACATAAACTTTTTATATTTCTTATTTAATTTTCTTAACTTCACACTGAGTACGATATTATATATTAGAATAATAAATATAAATGCTCCCATTCCTAAAATACAATAGGCTGCATTACTGTTAATTAATTCAGTAAAATTCATTGTTTAAAACCTCCATCTTGCCGTATATCTGTATTCTTTATCTTGTATATCAGTGGTTTTACGTTCTTTACTCACTATTGGGGTATAGAGTCAAATATATCTATTAGTCTTTCTAATTCCTCATTTGAATAGTACTCAATTTCAATAGAACCTTTATTCTTCTGCTTTTTATGTATAGAGACCTTCGTTCCAATAATACTCCTAATCTTATCCTCTATATTACGATAAATAAAATCGTCTTCTTTTTTCGGTTCAGTTTCTTTTTGGGGTTTATCCGCTAAAATGTTTTTAACTAACTTCTCTGTTTCCCTAACACTCAGTTTCTCATCAAAAATTTTACAAGCAATATTATACTGCTTCTCACCATCTTCGATAGCAAGAAGTGCACGCGCATGTCCACTTGTAAGCATTTCGTCAATAATCATCTGCTGAACACGATGATCTAATTTTAGAAGTCTCATTGAATTAGTAACCGCAACTCTACTTTTTGAAACTCTCTCAGCTACTTCATCTTGCTTTAGATTAAAATCTTGTATTAATCTCTGATAAGTCTGGGCCTCTTCAATGGCATTAAGATCCTCTCGCTGTATATTCTCAATTAATGCAATTTCTATCACTTCCTGCGGGGTGTAATCCTTTATTATTGCAGGAACTTCCTTTAATCCGGCTAATCTGGCAGCTCTCCATCTTCTTTCACCTGCGATTATTTCATATAATTTTTCTTTTTTCTGCAAAATTAGCGGCTGAATGACACCGTATATCTTTATAGAATCAGCTAATTCCTGCAACGCATCTTCATCAAATCTTTTTCTAGGCTGAGATCTGTTTGGCTCGATATTATTTATGGGTACTAATGTTTCACGTGAAACATTATCCTCTTTTTTCTTATTGTCCACTTCAACAATCTTTTCAGGAATCATAATATCCAGACCCCTACCTAAACCTTTTTTCACGGACATATATTCCTCCTACTAATAATCCTCTTTATCATCCTTTTCTATGACTTCATTTGCTAACTGACGATAGCCCTCTGCCCCTGCTGATTTTGAGTCATAAAGATTTATGGGCAAACCATGACTAGGAGCTTCCGCCAATCTAACATTTCGAGGAATAATTGTTTTATATATATTTTGCTTCAAGTTACTTTTTACATTTTCTACTACTTGCAATGAAAGATTCGTCCTTGCATCATACATTGTAAATACAACACCTTCCATTTCAAGCATCGGATTTAATCTTTGCTTTACAAGATTAATTGTATGTAGCAGCTGTGTTAGACCCTCTAATGCATAGAACTCACATTGAATCGGTACTAATACGGTATCAGCTGTTGTCATAGCATTTACTGTAAGCGTATTAAGGGACGGTGGGCAATCAATAATGATATAGTCATATTCATCTCTAATTCTTTCGACATGCTGCTTAAGAATATATTCGCGGCCCTCGACTCCAATTAACTCTATTTCTGCTCCAGCTAAATTAACGTTGGAAGGTAAAATATCTAAATATTCAATTGCTGTATGTATTCTGCAATCTTCCAAAGAACATTCACCAATTATCATTTGATATATTGTATTAGTGAGCTTGTTCTTCTCAACACCAAGGCCACTTGACGTATTTCCTTGGGGATCAATATCAATTGTGAGAACCTTTTTACTTTTTTCAGCAAGACAAGCAGATAAATTAATTGCTGTCGTTGTCTTTCCAACGCCACCTTTTTGGTTTGCAATTGCAATAATTCTGGCCACGATGCCTCCATCCTTCCATTGTTTATTATGTAACATTTTCATTTATGAATTTACACAAAAAATATTATAACACTATTTATATTTTATAGCTATAGAATTTTATGATTATAGCATATAAAGTTATATTTTATGCTTAAATGTTTCACGTGAAACATAAGAATACGTGTATTTGGCTTTTTTACCCCAATTTTGGCATGATAAAATACTTAGACAATTTATTTTCATTTCAAGAATTTCGATATTTAAAAAATAACTAATACTATTTATAGGTTTGTAGCAGTCATATTAGAATATTTATTTAGAATTAACATTCGTTTAGAAGACATAAGCCGCGGCTCCACATAAATGTTTAACTTTTTATTTTATCTTCCAGTTACTGAATTGTAAAGTCAAATTATTGATGTCTATTCACATTTAATGCCGTTTATTATTTAATAATTTGATTTTATATCTTTAATTGGTTTACTTAAAATACTTCATACTATTCAGCTTTGTAATATCTATAATTGTACTTTTAATTATGTTTCACGTGAAACATTTTTTTAACACTTTAACAAAATTACAATCAATAATATACATTAAAAAGATTATACTATTGCTGCAATTGAAGAATGTAACAAAGACATACCGAAACTGGTCAGAAGGGATAATAAATGTCTTCAAGTATAAATACAAGATTACGCCACTGAAGGCTATAATAATAAAATCAAAAACGCCTTGTTTTGTATGCCCCGAAATATGATTATAGATATACATAATAAAAAAGTTATAAACATAGTAATCGAGTGGGATTAAGAGAATCCCATTCCATCTATTAACACAGAGTAAATAATGTATTTCAAAATAGACAAAAAGATGTTTCACGTGAAACATCTTTCCGAAAGAATTTGAGTCATTACTTTAATAGATAACGTAAGTTACTAATTTTATAATAAATCAACAATATTATTTTTTATCGCATAAACCGCTGCTTGGGTACGATCTGAAACGTTTATTTTCTTAAAAATATTTGATACATGATTTTTTACAGTCTTTTCACTAATAGCTAACATATATGCAATTTCTTTATTAAACAAACCCTCCGCCAAGAGTTTCAACACTTCGATTTCTCTTTTCGTAAGTGAATCATCTGAATATGGCATATTTTTCTTTTCATCTAATCTTGCTCTTAACATCGGAGCTAATTCTGGTTGTATAAATGTTTCCCCACGATAAATACTAAAAATTGCCTTCTTTAATAAAGTTGAATCCGAATCCTTTAATACATAACCGTCAACACCAATTTCAACAGCTCGAATTAAATATTCCACTTCATTATGAATTGTAAGTATTAATACTTTAACTTTTTTCTTTGTTTCCCTAATGTATTGCAATACTTGTAGACCATTCATATTCGGCATATTAATATCAAGCAAGAGAACATCTGTTTGTTTCTCGTCAAGAGTTTCAATACACTGTCTACCATTACTCGCCTCAGCATTAACAATAATATCACCATCTAACTCTAGTAATTGCTTAATTCCCTCCCTAACCATTGAATGATCATCTGCAATCATAACATTAATCGGCTTGTTCATCTTCTTCCTCCTCGCATTTTGCAAAAGGTACGGAAACTGTAATCATCGTTCCCTTTCCTTTATCTGATTGTATTTCGAATGTTCCCGATAATAATGACGTTCTTTCTCTCATGAACGTTAGTCCAAAACTAGAGGATTGCTCCGGTAATTTAGGATGGACTTCATCCATGATGAATCCTGAACCATTATCTCGAATTTTAAGGTGTATCCTGTTTTCATCATAAGTAATATCTATATTGATCAAAGACGCATTAGCGTGTTTGAGAATATTATTACATGCTTCCTGAATAATGCGAAATAGCGTAAGGCGAATCACTGGTAAAATTTCTTTTTTCTCTTCATTTGCTTGAACTTTTACTTGAAGGTTGTTTAAATCCATTATCTTATTAGCATAGCGCTGAACTGTAATTGTTAATCCTAGATCATCAAGAGTCATCGGCTTTAAATTATAGATTATACCACGCATATCATTAATTACAGATTTAATCGTATTTGACATAGTGTTTAATTCTAACTTTGCACGTATAGAATCTATATCAATTAACTTGGCGCATAATTCCGATTTATGAACTAAACTAGTTAAATTTTGAACTGTTGTATCATGCAAATCTCTGGCAATTCTTTGGCGCTCCAGCTCTTGAGCTTCCAATAAACTTAATCCTTTATCAATTATTTTTTGACGTTGATCTGGTTTTACAATTATATTCTCAGCCTCAATAACTAGGATATCAATACTATGAGCAGCTGATCTTAAACCTTGTATTTTCTGATTTAATTTTTCTTTACCATCAATTATGAGATCTATCTCATTCTTTAAATGATCAATTTCCTGTTGCAAATTACTTGTATCAAGGGATTTATTATATAATGGAGTAAATACATCTTGATTATGTATTTTCGTTCTTTCTCTTTCACTTAATTCGAGCTCTTTTGCTTCTAATAAATTTATCTTTGACTTTAAATTGATTTTAATTGAATAAAGCTGCTCTTCAAAATCCACAGCAATATCTCGTAACAAAATTGCGGAAGCCTTTCTTTCTTCGATTAATTTATTTTTTTGATCCTCAGTGTATTTGTTGTCTTCATACATCATATAAGCTTCCTTTCTACGCTGATTTTTCATTACATTTTCAGCACCAAAGTAATATAATGAGATCTGTCATACTCGTTCCTTTTTTAGTAATATCTTAATTACACTTAGAGCATAACTTAATTAGATCACTCTGTTTTATAATCATATCTACATATCTAATACCCTTCTCAAAATATCCTTCGTTGAATTTATCAAAACCAATCGTACGAAAAAAATCTTGAGAATCAAAAAAAGTTTTAGTCATTACTTCATTAATTCCAGAAGTGAATGCCTTACTTAAAAGCATTTTTACAGTAAAATCACCGTATTTCATTCCTCGATATTCCTTAAGTACGGCTACATTATCTATAATACATACAGTTCCATCATATATAATCCGGCCAGTTGCTACCGGAACCTTTTTTACCACTAAGGATTCGCTCCTCCAGTCTTGGGCCTCTTCATAAATTATTGCATGCATTGCCGTGTCATCCAGATCGTCGAACTCCACATCTTCGTATACTCCATATTCCTCTACAAATACTTTTCTCCGTATGCCTTTCACCTCTGATAAATCATCACCATAGCCTAATAATTTTCCCTGTATTAGCATGTCGCACCTCATATGATATGTTGAATAATTTCCACTTATAAACCTATATCTGAATTAAAGCTATAATTATTAGTTAACTCTTCATTCCGTGCACTACTTAATTCGAATAAAGTAGCAGAACTTTTACCCTTTACTATTAGTATATCCCTATAATGGTTCCTTTGAAGGCTTACCAGCACTTCTCGGGTAATTCCTTGGCGTTATACTTATCTTCTTAATTACAACTAAGGTTCGATCAATATCAGTACCTGGTAATGAGAACTCTTTCACCTGGTCTAACTTACCTCCAAGTATTTTTAATGCATTTGTAGAAAAAGACAGTTCTTCTTCTACTTTACCAGATTTATAAGAAATAAAAAATCCGTCTTTTTTCACATATGGAAGACAATATTCTGCTAAAGATGACAGTTTAGCCACGGCTCTTGATACACATAGATCATATTTTTCTCTATGCTCGGATATTTTAGCATAATCCTCTGCTCTACCGTGAAGTGTTCTGACTTTTAATAATCCAAGTTTCTCAATTACTTCATTTAGAAATATTAATCTCTTATTTAAAGAATCTAATAAAACTAAGTCAATTTCCGGATAAAGTATTTTTAAAGGTATGCCTGGAAATCCTGCTCCGGTTCCTACATCCAGTACTCGTTCCTTCGTTAATGTCCCACACTTTACGATGGAAAGGCTATCAATAAAATGTTTTATAATAACTTCCTTAAATTCAGTAATAGCAGTCAAATTCATTACCTTATTCTTTTCCACCAATAACTCATAGTAATCAATAAATTGCTGTATTTGCTTTTCTGATAAGCTTATTTCTAACTTATTCAATGCATCATAAAATTCATAAATATCAGGATATTGATCGTAATTCATGCTTACTCCTACTTTCTAAAATAGACTGTTGCAAAAATTACATAAAATATAACTTCCATGTACTTTATGTCTTAATGCAACAGTCTATCATATGTCATCTTATAAATTTTCAATCAGTTCTCTATTGTTGTTCTTATGTTTTGTATTGTGTTAAATATACTAACAATACTGATACATCTGCAGGTGAGACACCCGATATTCTAGAGGCTTGTCCAATTGAAATAGGTTTAAACTTAATTAATTTCTGTCTTGCCTCAATTCTTAAACTTGGAACTTCCATATAATCAATATTATCAGGAATTCTTCGATTCTCCAATTTTTTGAATTGATCCACTTGTCTAAGCTGTCTTTTAATATATCCATCATATTTTATATTTATATTAACCTGTTCAATAACATCCTCTGACAGCATAACCCTATTACTATCAATGCATTCTAAAATCTCATAGGATAACTCCGGTCTTCGTATTAAATCTGCCAGTGTTGATGCAGTATTAAGCATTGAACTTCCGTAGCTCTCTAACAGCTCCTGAACAACTTTATTGGCACCAACAACGGTTTTCTCAAGTCGTTCGATTTCTTTTTCTATTTGCTGCTCTTTTTGTACTAGCCTTTGATAGCGGTCCTCACAAATTAATCCAACATCATAACCTTTTCTTGTTAAGCGTATATCAGCATTATCTTGTCTTAGTATCAAACGATATTCAGCCCGTGATGTCATCATTCGATATGGTTCATGAGTCTCTTTGGTGACAAGATCATCAATTAAAACTCCAATGTACGCCTCTGAACGATCAATTATTAACGGATCTTTGTCTAATATTTTCATTACTGCATTTATACCAGCAACTAAGCCCTGAGCTGCTGCTTCCTCATAACCCGAGCTTCCATTAAACTGTCCTCCTGCAAATAACCCATCTACATTCTTAAATTCCAATGTTGGTTTTAATTGCATAGGATTAATACAATCATATTCAATTGCATAAGCGTTTCTGACAATATTAGCATTCTCAAGTCCAGGTACGGAACGATACATCTGAAGCTGTACATCTTCCGGTAATGAGCTTGACATACCTGCAATATACATCTCGTTAGTAAATACTCCCTCTGGTTCAATAAAGACCTGATGTCTCTCTTTATCAGCAAATTTTACAACCTTATCCTCTATGGATGGGCAGTATCTTGGACCGGTACCTTTTATATTTCCAGAATATAAAGGAGATCGATCTATGTTTTCACGAATTATTTCATGAGTTTTTTCATTCGTATAGGTTAGCCAGCAAGAAATCTGGTCCTTCTTTAATTCCTGAGGGTCTGTTGTAAAAGAAAAGGGAACTACCTTTTCATCTCCAAATTGCTCCTCCATCTTAGAAAAGTCGATGGATCGTCTGTCAATCCTTGCCGGTGTACCCGTTTTGAATCGATACATATCAATTCCAAGGGCCTTTAAAGAATCTGTTAAGTGTGTGGCTGACTGTAAACCATTAGGTCCGGTATAATTTACAATATCCCCATAAATACATCTCGCGTTTAAATACGTACCGGTACATAAAATAACCGCCCTGCAGGGATACACAGCACCTGAGAATGTTTTTACTCCGGTAACTCTTCCATCCTCTGCAAGAATTTCTGTCACCTCGCCCTGTTTAATTACTAGGTTTGGTGTATTTTCTAATACATTTCTCATAGACCTTGAATACTCCTGCTTATCAGCCTGAGCGCGCAGAGAATGAACTGCCGGTCCTTTTGATATATTTAACATTTTAGATTGAATATAAGTCTTATCTATATTCTTTCCCATTTCACCACCAAGGGCGTCAATTTCACGTACCAAGTGGCCCTTAGAAGTTCCTCCGATATTTGGGTTACAAGGCATCATTGCTATACTGTCAACGCTAACAGTAAACATTAATGTATTTAATGATAAACGCGCAGTAGCAAGGGCCGCCTCACATCCAGCATGTCCGGCTCCTACAACAATAACATCATAACTTTCATATACGTAAGACATACTTTCCTCCATTACTAATCTATGTTTGTCTGTTTAATTCCATCCGAATTCATTTTTGGTTTTCTTATTGAACATAAATATTTTCTATTTACCCATACAGAATTCTTTGAAAATCATATTAACCAAATCTTCTTCTACATTTTCTCCAATGATACTTCCTAGAGATTCGTAAGCATTCATTAGATCAATGGAATAAAAATCTTCCGGCATTCCAGCCCGAACACTATTCATAACCTGCTTAATACTTTCTAAGGAATCAACAAATGCTTCTCTATGTCTTTCATTCGTAATATAAATATCCTCATTGAAGGACAACTCTCCGCCAAAAAACATATCTTTAATTACACTCTGTAATTGATCAATTCCAGAATTTTCTTTAATAGAAGTACTGATGATAGGATGCTCCGTCTTACTTTTTATATCATCTATGGTAATTTTTGCATCCAGATCAGATTTATTTAGCAATAAAATAGCTTTTCTATCTCTTAACATATCCAGAATGGAAGAGTCATTCTCATCCATGTCCGTAGAAGAATCAAGTACAAATATAATTAAATCTGCCTCAGATAATATCCGCAGAGCCTTATCGACACCCATTTTCTCTATTATGTCATCGGTATCACGAATTCCTGCCGTATCAATTATATTTAATATAATACCATTCAAATTTATGGTCTCTTCTAAGGTATCCCTAGTAGTACCAGCTATATCTGTGACAATAGCTCGATCCTCACCTACCAGGCTATTTAACAGACTTGATTTTCCAGCATTCGGTTTACCTACAATTACAGTCCTTATGCCTTCCTTAATGATTTTACCATTCTTCGATTCCTGTATCAACCGATCTATTTCCCGGTATTCTTCCTCCAAATGAAGCATTAATTCTGAGTCAAAGCCCTCTAAACTGATATGCTCTGGATCATCAAGTGCTGCTTCTATAAACGCTATATCACGAAGTATCTTTTCTCTTAGCATCTGAATTAACTCAAATACCTTCCCTCTTAATTGATTGAGTGAGTTTTTTAATGCTAATTCGTTCTTTGCATGAATAATATCGCATACTGCCTCGGCCCTCGATAAATCAATACGGCCATTTAAGAATGCTCGTTTTGTAAACTCACCTGGCTCAGCAATTCTTGCACCATATTTAAGAACTGTTTCTAATATTTTTCTAGTGACAACAATACCACCATGACAATTAATCTCAACCGTATCCTCTCTTGTATAAGTAGACGGTGCCTTCATAATTGCCACCATCACCTCATCAATCATCTGGTCCTCATCAATAAGATATCCATAATGTAGGGTATGGCTATTTTCCTTTGATAATATTTTCTTGCCAGACTTTGATTGATATATTCGATCTATTATATCAAATGCATTATTTCCACTGATTCTAACTATACTTATTCCGGCATTACTCATGCCTGTAGCAATCGCTGCTATTGTATCTGTCTTCACCATCATCCCTCCGTTATGAATATTTCATATAATTCTATATTACATTAATACTTGACCCTATCTCTAATGTGATTTCTAAAATGCTGAAAAGGTGTTTTAAAGTATGCTCTACTTTAAAACACCCCTTTTTCAACATACAAAACCATTACATAGTCTCAACTGTCTCTTCTTTTTTCTCTTTACTCTCTTTATACTTTTCGTAGTCTTTTTTATAATCAGCGCTATAATTTTTGTTAAATCCGCTTTTACTAGTATTATATGGTTTCTTATAGTTCTTGTTTGTAACCGCATTATCTTTACGATATCCACTTGAATTCCTATTATTACCGCCACTAGTACTGTTATTGTTGCTATTATTGTTATTGTTACTATGATTGCTATTGTTGCTATGATTATTATTATTATAGTTACTGGAATATCGTTTTTCATATACCCCTTTTTTAACATTAATAACAACCTTACGATATGGCTCTTCACCTTCAGAATAAGTCTCAACGAATTTATCATTCTGTAAAGCAGAGTGAATAATTCTTCTCTCATAAGGATTCATAGGCTCGAGAGATACCGGCTTTCTTGTCCTCTTTACCTTATAAGCAATATTCTTAGCCAGGTTTTCAAGGGTTTCTTTTCTTCTTGCTCTATAATTTTCTGTATCTAATTTCACTTTAATATAGTTTTCGCTATTTTTATTAACAACAAGGCTGATTAGATACTGAAGTGAGTCTAAGGTTTGTCCTCTTTTACCGATGAGAACTCCCATTTCGTCACCGTCTATATTGATTTCAATAGTCGAATTTTCCTGATCATAATTAACAATCGCTTTTGCTTCCACACCCATTGCACGAATAACATCTTCAAGAAATTTCTTTGTAGTTCCTTCAACAGTAACCTTAACTCTTGCACGAATTCTTGCTGGCTTTCCAAACATACCAAGAAAACCGCTTGTCTCCTTTTCAATCACTTCATATTCCATATTTTCTATTGCAACGCCTAATTCTAGCATAGCAACAGTGATTGCTTCATCTACTGTTTTACCGGATATTTCTTTCCAATCCATGACTATTTATCCCCCTTTTCACTTCTGCTATTCATAATGTTCGCTATGTCAGAGATACTTTTAGAACCATTTAAGGATTTACTCTTCTGGCTTACACTTACTGCATTATTGCTTTCGCTCTCACTTGAAACATTTGACTCTGTCTTCTCCTTTACAGAAGTCTCGATATTCTTTGTCTGAGTTCTTGCCAGGTCTGCCATTGATAGACCCTTTGATTCCAGATATGCTTTCTTTTTCGTCTGTTTTTTGCTCTGTTTTGTGAGATTCTTCTTAATCAGCTCATTTACATCGACCCGTTCCATATACTTATTTACAAAGAACTGCTGAACAATTGCAAATACACTGGAGGTAATCCAGTAAAGACCAATACCAATCGGGAAAGTCACTGCAAAGAATGCAGACATAATCGGCATCAAAACATTCATAGAATTCATGGATGCTGCCATTGGATTGTCTTTATTGTCGACTTTTACTTGTATTTGCTTCGTCTGCACAAATTGTAAACCACCTGCAAGAATTGGAATTAAGATTGCAGGGAATTTCCATCCCGGAGGATTAGAAATATTAAAACCTAAAAAGCTATTAACCTGACTAATATTAGCAATGGCATCTGTAACTGTCATACTACCATTTACAACATTGCTTTGAATATCAGGAAAGCTTGTTACAAACTGATTCCAGAGGTTTGCATTAAAATGCTTCAACACATCAATAACAGCCGGAACTGTTGTCAGATCTGTAGGAATTTTTACACTCTTTAAGCCTTCAGCAAGTGTTGCCAAGGTTGTTGTATAATCTGGCGCCTGCATAACCTGTAATGCAATATATTCATATAATTTATATACTGGATCAACATAAGCAGGAATATTATTAATAACGGCATATAATGCAAACATGATTGGCAGGGTAATTAACATTGGTAAACAGCCTGCAGCCGGGTTTGCACCGTACTTTTCATATATCACTTGTGTTTCTTCTTGTTGCTTTCTCAAAGAAACCTCATCTTTTTTTCCTTTATACTTTGCTTGAACCTTCTGAATCTCAGGATTCATTATAGATGAAAGTTTCGTAAATTTCTGTTGTTTAATGGTTAAGGGAATCATTAATGCTCGAGTAATGAATGTAAATATAATAATAGATAGTGCTATATTATGAATACCGAACATACTAAAAAATCCGTATATTCCATTCATAATCTCACCAAAAATGTAAGCAAAGGGTCCTAGCCACCCTTCTGTTTTAGTTAATAACGTAATAACCAATTAATTTTCCTCCTTAGAGCTTAAGTCCCAACGACTTTAAATTAACATACAATTCTCTTACCTATCTACGGCACCGGATCATATCCTCCCCGGTGAAATGGATGACATCTTAGAATTCTTCTCACAGTTAAATATGTTCCCTTAATTGCTCCATATTTATCCAACGCTTCTAAAGCATATAAAGAGCAAGTAGGTGTATAGATACAACTGGGCCTCTTAAGAGGAGAAATATATTTTCGATAAAACTTTACCATCAATATAATTATTTTCTTTAACATCACTTCTATACCCCTACACTGATTCTCTCTACTAGTAGTATCAGATTTTACTCGTTTCTGTCCCTATCTTATGGAGTTTCATCAGGTGTAACAATGCACTTTGAATCTCATTGTAATCTTTCCCTTTGGCACCTACTCTTGCCACAACGATTATATCCAAACCGTTTACAAAGTTATCCTCTGATAATCGATAACTTTCTCTTATCAATCTGGTTATCCGATGTCTGATAACACTATTACCTACCTTTTTGCTTACCGATATTCCAATTCGGTTACTATTAGTATTGTTCATTTTCACATACATAATCAAATATTTATTCGCATATGATTTCCCGGTACGGTAAATTTCTTTAAAATCCTCATTCTTTTTTAACGCTTCGGAATATTTCATTTTAAACTTTGCCTTTTCCCAATGAAGCATATGAATTAATCTACAAGTGAACGAAAACAGAACGACAAGGTATTTCGTGCCGCTCTAGTAATCAATTCACTTGTTAAAAATTCACTTGTTTCACCATACGAATTATTGATGTAATTTCATACTTAAAACAAATACACGGATCGCTCCACTAGCGTTCCCTTATGGCCACAGTTAGCCACGCTCGCGTATTTTTTCATCGTAACTTCAAGTAAATAACTTAAGCCCAGTTAATTAAACTGTTCACTAAGTATTAACCCCTTGATAATTATTATTTACGCGGAAATTTTGTCTAAGCAATATATTTCTGTATAGACAAAAAAATTTTGCTTACGCAATAGAAGAAAAGGTCACATAATTGCGACCTATGCGGATAACTTCTTTCTTCCTTTTGCTCTTCTAGCAGATAATACTTTTCTGCCGTTAGCTGTTGCCATTCTTGCTCTAAAACCATGCACTCTTGAGTGTGATCTCTTTTTAGGTTGGAATGTCATTTTCATAACTCTGCACCTCCTTTAATTCATGACAAATGAATCAGTTTTCTGATTCACTTTGTTTACCCGTGCAAAATGATAAGCGAACTTTATCTATTTTATTTTTGGTATTTTGGAATATCACGTCTATTATATTCGTAATACATGTCCACGTCAAGTAAATCTTTTGTTTTTGCCACTTATCCACAATCCACAAAAATTGTATTATTTCCTTATATATATGCACATTTGTTGATAACTTTTTGTATTTTGTGGATAAACTGTTCTCAAATTCCCCTCAAGGTTCATGTTTTACAGCATTTTATTAACATTTTAGGGTTGTGGGTAATGTCAAATTCTTTATCCACTCGTCCACAAACAGCACGAAAAGTAAACTTAGGCATATTAACCATTGAAAATTTAATCCTTTTGTTATAATATATATCTTAGTGAGTATTTATGGAGGAAACAATGAAGAGTCTAATTCAATCAAAATGGGATGAAATTTTAAAAAATTTGATAGCAGAATACGGAATAACTGATGTATCATATAACACTTGGCTAAAACCACTTAAGGTATATGATGTAGTTGATCATGTTATTACTATTCTTATTAATGATGAACGCATCGGTCCTCCAAGTATTAATATTATTCGCAATAAATATGAATTACTATTAAAGGTGTCAATAGAAGAGATTATGAATGAGCCTTATGAGATAAGGTTTGTTCTGCAAAGCCAGATCGATCAGGAGAAAAAGTCTACAGAGCCAACAGCTCCTAAAAAGAAAAGCAATAATGGACCGACATTTTTAAATGCCAGATATACTTTTGATACCTTCGTGGTCGGAGGTAACAATGAATTTGCCAGAGCGGCGGCTCTCGCAGTAGCAGAAAATCCAGGAGAAATCTATAATCCATTATTTATTTACGGTGGCGTAGGTCTTGGTAAAACCCATCTTATGCACTCTATAGCTCATTTTGTATTGAATCAAAATCCTGATACAAAGGTACTTTATGTTACCAGTGAGAAATTTACCAATGAGTTGATTGATGCAATTCAAAAGAATACAACAACTCAATTCAGGGATAAATATAGATCAATTGATATCTTATTAATCGATGATATCCAATTTATCATAGGTAAGGAACGAACTCAGGAAGAGTTTTTCCATACCTTTAATACGTTACATGAATCTAAGAGACAAATCATAATCTCCAGTGATCGTCCGCCGAAGGAAATGCTTACTTTGGAGGACAGGCTTCGTTCACGCTTTGAACATGGCTTACTTGCAGATATTCAATCTCCTGATTATGAAACAAGAATGGCAATTCTTCGTAAAAAAGAAGAGCTTGATGGTTTAAAAGTAGATGAAGAAGTGATGCGATATATAGCAACGAACATTAAGTCTAATATTCGTGAGCTAGAAGGAGCTTTAACTAAGATTGTCGCTTTCTCCCGTCTTAAGAAAAGAGAGCTTAATTTATTGCTGGCAGAAGAAGCTTTGCAAGATATTATTTCACCAAATGAGAAAAAGGTTATCACCGCTGAGTTAATTGTGGAAGTAGTAGCAGAACATCACAATATTACTCCGGCTGATATTTATTCTAAGGATAAGAGCCGAAGTGTTTCCTATCCAAGACAGATTGTAATGTATTTATGCCGTCGTTTAACCGATATGTCCGTTACTGATATTGGTAAAACTCTTGGAAATAGGGATCATTCAACGGTCCTTCATGGTTATGACAAAGTATCAAATGATATAGAGCAGGATCAATCATTACATAATACAATAGATGTATTAATAAAGAAGATCAATCCAGAATAATCACATGTAATTATATATAGAAGAAACAGAGTCTAATTAATCTTAATCAGTTCATTGATAGATGATATCCGATGATAGCACCTTGGTTCATTTTCCGTTGATACGAAGTTGATACTAGGTTGATAAATCGTTGATATTCTGTTAACAAAAACTATTACAATTTTTGTATGTTATTAATTATCATCTTGTCCACAGGAAAACTTACTGTTATAAGACATGTTATCCTAACCTCTAAAACCTTGATTTTCAATGCTTTGCGGGGATATCAACAAATTCACAATGCTTATTAAGGTTAATACTAAGAATCTTTAATATATTTATATACTTTTATGCGAAGGGAGATTATACACAGATGAAAATCCAATGTCAGAAATCGGATCTTTTGAATGGTGTTAATATTGTATTAAAAGCAGTACCCGTGAAATCTACCATGCCTATATTAGAATGTCTCATTATAGAAGCATCTGAATTAGGAATAAAATTAATAGCAAATGATATGGAAGTTGGAATTGAAACCTTCGTTAAGGGAACAATTATAGAAAAAGGTACCGTTGCTCTAAATGCTAAAATCTTTTCAGAAATCGTTAGACGACTTCCGGAGAATGAAGTTAGTATTATAACGGATCATTCCTATATGACAGAAATCAATTGCGAGAAGGCGAAGTTTTCTATATCAGGAAGATCCGGAGAAGAGTTTCCAAGCCTTCCAAGGATCGAAAAAGAGAATCCGATTGTTCTATCTCAGTTCACACTAAAGGAAGTAATCAGGCAAACAGTATTTTCAATCTCCGATAATGAAAGTAATAAAATTATGACCGGAGAATTATTTGAGATAAAAAATAACGAATTAAGAGTGATTTCTTTGGATGGGCATAGAATTTCGATCAGAAAGATATTTATGAAGGATTCCTATGAGGACCGCAAGGTTATCGTGCCCGGTAAAACTTTAAATGAAATCAGCAAGATCTTGTCAGGGGAAGTGAGTTCTTTAGTGAATATCTTCTTTACAGATAAGCATGCATTATTCGAATTTGATGATACAGTTGTTCTGACCAGATTGATTGAAGGTGAGTATTATCGTATTGATCAGATGCTTTCCAGTGATTATGAAACAAAAGTTACGATTAATAAAAAGGAACTTCAAAGCTGTATTGAAAGAGCTTCTTTGCTTATCAGAGAAACAGATAAGAAACCAATTATTATTGATGTAAAGAATAATAACTTTGAGTTAAAGATTAATACAGCAATTGGATCCATGAATGAAGAAATTGATATTACCCTGGAGGGTAAAGAAGTAGTCATTGGTTTTAATCCTAAATTCCTATTGGATGCTTTACGTGTTATTGATGATGAGAATGTTGATATCTATTTAATCAATGCAAAAGCACCATGTTTTATTCGAGATAAGGATCAGTCCTATATTTATTTAATCTTACCTGTTAATATTAATGTGTCAGCGTAGAACTTTAATAACTGATATTCATTTGTTGCAAATGAGTATCAGTTATTAATACAATAGTTGGAAAGGATGTATAGAATGCATCAAATTAAACTTAGAGAAGAATATATCAAACTTGGACAGGCGTTAAAGGCTGCCGGATTAGTTGATTCAGGTGTAGATGCTAAGATTGAAATACTTGATGGCTTAGTAAAGGTTAATGGAGTTGTAGAGGTTCAAAGAGGTAAAAAGCTTCATGAAGGAGATATTGTAGAATTTAACGGAGAACAAATTAAGATCATTAAGTAAGAGATTTGTTTCCATTTATCTATTTAGGCAGGGGAAGTTATCATGATTTGCCCTGTATCATTATGCAGAAGGAATCGTTGGTGCAACTATGATTGTAAAGTCATTGGAACTAAAGGATTACCGCAACTATAATCATCTTAATATGCAATTTTCAAGCGGTACCAATATTTTGTACGGCGAGAATGCCCAGGGTAAGACTAATATACTTGAGGCTGTATATCTCTGCGGAACGACCAAGTCCCACCGTGGAAGCAAGGATAAAGAAATGGTCAGTTTTACAGAGGATGAGGCCCATGTCAGAGTTATTCTTGAAAAAAATCAAATTCCCCATCGAATTGATTTACATCTGAAGAAGAATAAAGCTAAGGGAGTTGCCATTGATGGTATTCCCATAAAGCGGCAAAGTGAATTATTTGGAATGCTTAATCTTGTGTTTTTTTCACCGGAGGATTTATATATTATTAAAAATGGGCCGGCAGAAAGAAGAAGATTCATTGATCTTGAGCTCTGCCAGTTAGATAAAATTTATTTAAATCAACTTGGCAACTACAACAAGGTATTAGCTCAACGTAATAACCTTTTAAAACAGATTGCGGTTAATCGTAATTTAATTGATACACTTAATATCTGGGACGAAAAGCTTCTGGAATATGGTTGTAAAGTTATAAAAACAAGAGAAGAGTTTATAAATCGCCTTAATGATTTAGTTGGAGAAATACATAAGAAGTTGACAGGCGGTAAGGAGCATTTAATTCTTCAATATGAGCCGAATGTAAGGGCCGCAGACTTTGAAGGAAAATTAAAAAAATACTTAGAAAAAGACCTTGCTCTAAAGATGACAAATGTTGGTCCTCATAGGGATGATTTGGGTTTTTTACTTGGAGATATAGATATTCGCAAATACGGGTCTCAGGGTCAGCAAAGGACCGCTGCATTATCCTGTAAGCTAGCTGAAATAGATTTAGTAAAATCAATCATAAAAGAAAATCCGATTCTTTTATTGGATGATGTGTTATCAGAATTGGACAGGCAGCGGCAAAATTATTTGCTTAATAGTATTGGTGATATTCAAACTATGATTACTTGTACAGGATTAGAAGAATTTGTTAATCATAGATTTGCTTATGATAAAGTTTTTCAAGTTGTAAGTGGAGCTGTAAATAGCTTAGAACGAGAAATATAAGAGTTAGATCAGGATGATTTTCCTGTAATAATATAGTTTATAGTATCAGTAATGGATAGTTATATAATTTGTTCTAGCAGAAGGACCGGAGGTAATTGCCTCAAATGATAGTACTGGAGGCTATGTCTCCAACAATAGAATTGGAGGTCATAGCCTCCAAAAGAGAATTAGGAGGCCAAAACCTCCTAAAAAAGAATTAGGAGGTTTAAAAGAAAATGGGTAACGAATATGGTGCAGATCAAATACAAATATTGGAAGGATTAGAAGCAGTAAGAAAACGCCCTGGAATGTATATTGGTTCCACTTCTTCCAAGGGGTTACACCATCTGGTTTATGAGATCGTAGATAATGCAGTAGATGAAGCATTAGCAGGCTACTGTGATACGATTGATGTATCCATTAATCCTGATAATTCAATTACAGTAGTTGATAATGGTCGTGGTATTCCGGTTGGTATAAATCAAAAAGCAGGTATTCCTGCTGTTGAGGTAGTATTCACAATTTTACATGCCGGCGGTAAATTCGGTGGCGGAGGATATAAGGTATCCGGTGGACTTCATGGTGTAGGTGCATCTGTTGTTAATGCGCTTTCCGAATGGCTGGAGGTTGAGATCTGTGTAGACGGCAAGATGTATAGACAGCGTTATGAGCGTGGTAAAGTAATGCATTCCCTGAAAGAAGTGGGAGAGTCCGATTGCCGAGGAACAAAAGTAACCTTCTTACCGGATAAGGAAATCTTCGAAGAAACCGTATATGATTACGAAATTTTAAAGCAGAGACTTCGGGAGATGGCATTCTTAACAAAGAATATAAAGATTATACTTCGTGATTTAAGAGAAGAAGAACAAAAAGAAAGAGAATTTCATTATGCCGGCGGTATTAAGGAATATGTGGAATATCTGAATAAGCATAAGGACGCGCTTTATCCCGAAATTATTTATTGTGAGGGTCAGAGAGATAATGTTTATGTCGAAGTGGCAATGCAGCATAACAGCTCTTATACCGAAGGTATCTACAGTTTTGTAAATAATATAACGACTCCGGAAGGTGGTACTCATCTTGCCGGTTTTAAAAATGCGATTACAAAAACCTTTAATGACTATGCAAGATCCCAGAAGTATTTAAAGGATAGTGATCCGAACCTGACAGGCGAGGATATCAGAGAAGGTCTGACAGCAATTATCAGTATAAAGATTCCAGAGCCACAATTTGAGGGCCAGACAAAGCAAAAGCTTGGTAATAGCGAGGCAAGAGGTGCCGTTGACAGTGTAGTGAGTGAACAGCTAACCTATTACCTTGAGCTAAATCCTAATGTGGCAAAAATGATGGTGGAGAAAGCGGTTCTCGCACAGCGTGCAAGAGATGCGGCGCGTAAGGCAAGAGACTTAACTAGAAGAAAAACAGCTTTGGAAGGAATGAGCTTACCAGGTAAATTAGCCGATTGCTCTGAAAAGGATCCTACGAAATGTGAAATTTATATTGTTGAGGGTGATTCCGCCGGTGGATCTGCAAAAACAGCAAGATCCAGAGCAACTCAGGCAATTTTACCGCTTCGTGGTAAAATTTTGAATGTTGAAAAATCAAGACTTGATAAAATACTAGTTAATAACGAAATTAGGGCGATGATTACAGCCTTTGGTACAGGAATTTCTGATGACTTTGACATTTCAAGATTGCGTTATCACAAAATTATCATAATGACAGATGCGGATGTTGATGGTGCTCATATCAGTACGTTATTATTAACCTTCTTCTATCGTTTTATGCCTGAACTCATTAGGCAGGGATATGTTTATATGGCGCAGCCACCGCTATTTAAGGTTGAGAAGAATAAAATTGTCCGTTATGTATACAGTGAAGAGGAATTGAATCAGACACTGATAGAAATAGGCCGCGATGGCAATAACAAGATTCAACGTTATAAAGGTCTTGGTGAAATGGATGCGGAACAGCTTTGGGATACTACAATGGATCCTGAAAAAAGAATACTTCTGCGTGTAACTATGGATGAAGAGCAATCCTCAGAGATCGATTTAACCTTTACTACTTTAATGGGGGATAAGGTTGAGCCTAGAAGAGAATTTATTGAAACCAATGCAAAGTATGTAAAGAACCTGGATATATAAGTACTTCATATGCCGTAATGCGGTATCATTTATGGAAGTTTGAACGGAGGAAGAGTAATGGAAGAGAATATCTTCGACAAAGTGCATGAAGTCGATTTAAGAAAGACCATGGAGGCATCATATATTGAATATGCCATGTCTGTTATTGCGGCTCGTGCCCTGCCCGATGTAAGGGACGGTTTAAA
Organism: Herbinix sp.; assembly: GCA_029239235.1. Classification (GTDB taxonomy): domain Bacteria; phylum Bacillota; class Clostridia; order Lachnospirales; family Lachnospiraceae; genus Mobilitalea. The sequence continues at coordinate 5,559 of JAQZBD010000002.1, read as the reverse complement.
ACCCGTACAAAGAAGAATTTTATATGCAATGATCGAGTTGAACAATGGGCCTGACAAGCCGCACCGTAAATGTGCGCGTATCGTCGGTGATACCATGGGTAAATACCATCCTCATGGAGATAGCTCTATTTATGAGGCACTGGTTAAGTTGGCCCAAGACTTCTCTACCAGGTACCCATTAATTGATGGACATGGTAATTTTGGGTCCGTTGACGGTGACAGCGCAGCTGCGATGCGTTATACAGAGGCCCGCTTGAGTAAAATTTCCATGGAGATGCTATCAGACATCAATAAAGACACCGTTGATTTTGCTCCTAACTTTGATGAAACAGAAAAGGAACCGACAGTATTACCTTCCAGATATCCAAATCTATTAGTGAATGGTACCTCCGGTATCGCCGTAGGTATGGCAACAAACATTCCTCCACACAATTTGCGTGAGGTAATTAATGGTGTTTTGAAAATTATTAATAACCGGATAGATGAAGATAGAGATACAGCGATCGAAGAGCTGCTGCAGATTATTAAAGGACCAGATTTCCCTACTGGGGCAGAGATTTTAGGTACCTCCGGCATTGAAGAAGCATACCGAACAGGTAGGGGAAAAGTACGCGTTCGTGCCATAACTGATATTGAACCAATGGCAAATGGTAAAAACCGTATTGTAGTTACCGAATTGCCCTACATGGTTAATAAGGCCCGCTTAATTGAAAAAATTGCAGAGCTGGTAAAAGAAAAGAAGATCGATGGTATCACAGAGCTTCGAGATGAATCAGACCGTACCGGTATGAGAATTGTAATTGAGCTTCGTAGAGATGTGAATGCAAATGTCATGTTAAATCAGCTCTATAAACATACCCAGCTGCAGGATACCTTCGGTGTTATTATGCTTGCATTGGTAAATAATGAGCCTCGTATTCTAAATCTTTATCAGATGCTTGATTATTATTTGCAGCACCAGAAAGAAGTAGTAACCAGACGTACAAAATATGATTTAAACAAGGCGGAAGAAAGGGCCCATATTTTACAGGGCTTACTAATCGCACTTGATAATATCGATGAAGTAATCTCTATCATTCGTTCTTCTCAAAATAGCAGTATCGCAAAAGAACGTTTAATTGAACGTTTTGGGCTGACTGATGTACAGGCTCAGGCGATTATTGACATGAGACTTCGTGCTCTTACCGGTTTGGAAAGAGAAAGACTTGAGAGCGAGTATGCAGAGCTGCAGGCAAAAATTGCAGAGTATAAAGCAATCCTGGCAGATGAGAAGCTATTACTTGGTGTAATCAAGGATGAAATTACTTTTATTCGCGATAAATACGGCGATGATAGAAGGACCTCCATAGGCTTTGATGAGTTCGATATTTCTATGGAGGATCTCATTCCTAATGAAAATACGGTTATCGCAAAGACCAGACTCGGTTACATTAAACGTATGACGGTAGATAACTTTAAGAGCCAGCACCGTGGAGGTAAGGGTATCAAAGGTATGCAGACCATTGAAGAAGATTTTATTGAAGATTTGTTAATGACTACAAATCATCATTATATCATGTTCTTTACGAATAAGGGTCGTGTATATCGTCTAAAAGCCTATGAAATTCCGGAAGCCGGAAGGACCGCCAGAGGAACTGCTATCGTAAATCTGTTGCAATTATTGCCGGAAGAAAGAATTACAGCAATTATTCCGTTGAAGGAATATCAGGATCATCGATTCCTTTTCATGGCTACCAAGAATGGTATTGTGAAGAAAACTCCAATTCGTGAGTATGAGAATATTAGAAAATCAGGTCTTCAGGCAATCAATCTAAGAGAAGATGATGAGTTGATAGAAGTTAAGTCCACCAATAACCAAAAGGATCTCTTTTTAATAACAAAGAATGGTATGTGTATTCGTTTTAATGAACGAGATGTACGTCCGACAGGAAGAACCTCCATGGGTGTAATCGGTATGACATTGTCCAGTGAGGATCAGATTGTAGGAATGCAGATGCATACGCAGGGTCAGTATTTATTAATTGTATCTGAAAATGGTATGGGAAAACGAACGGATATTGAAGAGTTCTCCGTACAGCGCCGTGGCGGAAAAGGTGTGAAATGCTATAAAATTACTGAAAAAACCGGTGATGTCATTGGTGTCAAAGCAGTAAATGATGATGATGAAGTAATGTTAATAACCACAGAGGGTATTATTATCCGTCTTATGGTTAGTGATATTTCTGATCTTGGACGAATTACCTCAGGTGTTAAATTAATGTCCATTGATGCAGAGACAGATATTAAAGTTGCTAGTTTTGCAAAGGTAAGAGAAAGTAATATAGCTACATCGGAAGAGGAATTAATTAAGAATCTAGAAAAAGAGCTGGATGAAGAGAATGTAATAGTAGAACCGATAGATTATTCAGATATAGATGATTTTGATGATGGAAACCTGGAGGAGCTATTGCAAGTTGCAGAAAATGATGAAGCTGAGGAGTCAGACTCTGAGCTCTCCACGCAAGATCAGCCTGATAGAACATCCGAGGAATAATTTAAGATTCGTCTTCGATTTTATGTAGGAAAAAAACATGATTCGAGAGTCAAAAGTCAAATATAGTCATTGTGCTAAATATGCATGCATTTATATCCATCTGGCCTTGCCTTACCATTCCATGAAATTCATGAAAGAAGGCAAGTTGTAGATACCGGTCTTCAACATCTGGATATATACACATATTTAGTGAGGCAGTATAAAGAAGACTTATGACCCTCGAATCATAACATTTCTATATGTGTTAAAAGTGTACTCATATATGATAAGGAGTTATTGATGAGAAATCTTCACACGGATGAAATTATTAAAAATATAAAAGAAATGTGCATTGAAGCCAACTATAAGTTGGCTTCTGATGTAGAAGAGAGAGTCCGAGGCGCTTATGAAAGAGAGTCTTCAGCTCTAGGTAAACAGATATTAGGACAACTATCAGAAAATTTAAATATTGCTTTGGAGGATTCCATACCCATTTGCCAGGATACTGGTATGGCAATTATTTTTATTAAATTGGGACAAGACGTTCATGTTGAAGGAAGAAATCTGGAGGATGCGATTAACGAGGGTGTTCGACAAGGATATGAAGAAGGATATCTTCGTAAATCAGTGGTTGGAGATCCCTTAATTCGTATTAACACAAAGGATAATACACCTGCTATCATCCATTATGAAATTGTAGCCGGTGAACAGCTTGAAATTATAGTTGCTCCAAAAGGCTTTGGAAGTGAAAATATGAGTCGCGTATACATGCTTAAACCTTCTGATGGAACGGAAGGGGTAAAAAAAGCAGTTCTTGAAACGGTAAAATTAGCCGGTCCCAACGCCTGTCCTCCAATAGTTGTAGGAGTAGGAATTGGCGGAAGTTTTGAAAAGTCTACTATTCTATCCAAAAAAGCTTTGACCAGAAATATGAGTCAATCTTCCCCGTTAGAGCATATTAAGAAGCTGGAGGATGATTTACTGATTGAAATTAATCAGTTAGGCATTGGGCCAGGCGGGTTTGGTGGAAAAATTACTGCTCTTGGAGTAAATATTGAAACCTACCCAACTCACATAGCAGGGTTACCAGTGGCAGTTAATATTTGCTGCCATGTAAATCGGCATGTAAGCAGAAGAATATAATAATAAACCATGACGAAAGAGGAGTTGCAATGGATCAATATATAAATACCCCACTGACAACAGATAAAGTAGAGAGTTTAAAGGCGGGAGATTATGTTTATATTACAGGAACAATTTATACAGCCAGAGATGCAGCCCATGAAAGAATGTATCAAATGATGAATGAAGGGAATAGTATACCAATAAATCTGAACGATAATATAATATATTATCTTGGCCCCACACCGGAAAAAGAAGGTCAGGTTATTGGGTCAGCAGGTCCGACAACCAGCAGCAGAATGGACAAATATACTCCTTTATTATTAGATAATGGTTTAAAAGGCATGATTGGAAAAGGGAAGCGAAGTAAAGAAGTTATAGCTTCCATGATTAAAAATAAAGCAGTATACTTTGCAGCAGTAGGTGGTGCAGGGGCTCTTCTTTCTAAAAAAATAAAGGCTTCAAAGGTTATTGCTTATGATGATCTGGGTACAGAGGCCATTCGTGAGTTATATGTAGAAAATTTTCCGGTTATTGTTGTTATTGACTCGAGGGGAAATAATTTGTATGAAATTGTTTTACAAAGTTATTGACAAACTAAGAGTCATTTGCTATACTAGATTTTGCCTCGTGAGAAATGAGGTAAAAGCAATGTTTTAGTAGATTTAATGAATATTATTTATAGTATTAGAGAATCTATCTAAGAGATTAACTGAATAAAGAACATTTAGTTCTGCTTTTGGAGAAATACTCAAGAGGCCGAAGAGGCGCCCCTGCTAAGGGTGTAGGTCGGGCAACCGGCGCGAGGGTTCAAATCCCTCTTTCTCCGTTTGAAAAAACCTGTTTTACATTAAGTTGTAAATCAGGTTTTTTTCTATATCCAAAACTATTAAACTTTTGAGGTGATAAAGATGGGAAAAACAATTCTTACTTATAACGATCTATATGAAATTAATCAAAAGCTTGAAGAAAATGAATTAGAATTTAAATTACACCTGCATGATGTTTGTGGAAGTCAGAGTTTTACATTAGAGTTATTAAGAGACGATATAAATGAGAATAATTACGATAAAATGAAATATGTGATTGAGAATTTTTTTGAAGAAAAACATATAAAAGTAGAATTTTTAGAAAATAATTTGGAGTTTGTTATAAAGCAATGAGCAATTAGTATTTTTATTATTTAATGGAATACGAGATTTGGTAAATAGTGAGCTGGTAGATGTATTATGTAAATACAGAAAATTATGTGAGATAAAGAAATTGAAATTGGTTAGTTAAAAGCCAATTAATTATATCTTAATATAAAAGTTCTAAAAACCAGTGTTATCAATTTTGATATGATTGATTGTAGTTTTATTTTTAATGAAATCTTAGTGAGCTAGAATAAATTATATTTGTTATACAAAACTAGGATGAACATTATAAACTTAAAAAGCTATATCTTGTTGAAGGAATAATAAAAAGTATGAATTTTATAAATATAATTTTCGAAGTGTGTATCAAATTAATTTAATTTAAACAGGTAAATCGCATCGTTTGAATGTATAAAGATAATAAACTACGTAATTTCTAGTTTCATGTTTTTTTAAAAAGATAATTGCTGAAACATAACATTTATAAGGCCTTTTAGCTGTTTTGAACCTGCCGCAAAATGAGTTTTTATAAGAAGATTGTTTGATTTAAATATAATTTTTAAAAAAATTGAAAAATTTCATTCAAAAAGTGGTTGACAAAGAGTTTTTACTGTGATATACTTCTCTTTGCTGACGCGGCAAACGACAAACAACTTCAACAAACAAGTTGATTGATCTGATAACGCAACAGCACAATGAACCTTGATAATTGAACAGTAAAACAACCCTGAAAATTCTAAAAAAATGAAGTTCCACATGGACTTCAAAAATAGATTTTCATTGATGTCG
>JAQZBD010000160.1 GCA_029239235.1 Herbinix sp. | reverse complement strand
CTATTGTAACAAGATAGTATTAATTGAGTATAATATATTAGTGATGTAAGTGGCAGGACAGTTTAGCCGGGATAGGGTACATATCTACACGCACTCGCAACCGAATCCCTTTTACATTTAAGGAAGAGATATCTTTACTGCCTTGTTACCTTACCAGAACTCTTCGGCTGCTTAACATAGATATGACTCACCGCCCCATCCTAATAGGAATCGGGGCGGTGTTGTTTGTATCATTCATTAATTTATCTGTATTTATTTGCCCTTATGGCATGACTGCGATATATTGATACATCAGCATAAAGTGGCAGAAGGTTCCGCCCATTACAAAAAGATGAAAGATTTCATGGGAACCGAAGTTTTTATGCCGGTTATTAAAGATAGGAAGCTTGAGTGCATAAATGATTCCGCCTATGGTATAGATGATGCCGCCGGCTAATAACCATTGGAATGCTGCGGTGGGTAGAGCGTTGATCAGTTGAGTAAAAGCAAGTACACAAGTCCAGCCCATAGCAATATAGACGATGGAGGAAAACCATTTCGGGCAATGTACCCAGATTCCCGTAACAGCAATACCAATAATTGCGAGGCTCCAAACAAGAGCAAGTAAGGTATAGCCGGCTCGGCCGCCTAAGGCAATCGCGCAGACAGGAGTATATGTTCCTGCTATTAATACATAAATAGCCATATGATCGAATTTTTTCAGGCGAACATGAACCTTCTCTGTTTTTCCGAAGGTATGGTAAACCGTACTTGCAACATATAACAGAATCATACTGAGCACGAAAATTCCCAATGAAATTAAATGAATACGGCTAGGTTGGTCTGCCGCCTTAATTAGTAAAGGTGTGGAGGCGAATAACGCCATTAGTGTTCCAATAAAATGTGTTATCGCACTTCCCGGATCTTTTGCTTTTACTTTTTTTACTGTCATAAAATCAGCTCCTTTTCTTACAATTAGTACTTGTAGTACTTGGCTTTTGGCAAGAGATTATCTTCGGATGTTCTCCTGTCATTTTTTATTTTTACCAGTTATCTTTCGTTTATACGTCATATTGATATTTTAACCATATTATGTAGTAATGAATACTACGTGTGGCGTATTTATATACTACAACATGTTGAAATAAATTGCAAGTAGTAAATTTGAATTATTTCAGCTTAGAGTATACCTTTTCAATTAAATTGAAATATGCTATACTTTAGGTGAATCATGACAAGTGAATCCGTTCCCGGATTCGCGTAATAAAAATGTGTATGTAAGCTGTAAAATGCCCTGCGTATTTCGGCCAAATGGGTTCTAGCTTGGGGCACATAGATAGTAATTTGGCAATTCGTAAATTGGAGGATGACAGATGGATTTAAACGTAGGCGAGATTATAAAATTAAAGAAACAACATCCCTGCGGGAGCTTTGAATGGGAGATTCTCCGTGTAGGTATGGATTTTCGTTTAAAGTGTCTGGGCTGTGGGCATCAGGTCATGCTACCGAGAAAACAGGTTGAGAAAAGTATCAAGCAGATCAGAAAACCAGCCGATAATAAGTAATATACCCATATTCATTGATCGGTATAAATAAGACTTTTACACTTATATTAAAATTAAAGGGATAAGACATAGCAATAAATGAAAAAACAAAGGAAGGAAGAGGCATATGAAATTAATATCTTGGAATGTTAATGGGCTTAGAGCATGTCTGAATAAAGGCTTCGCAGAATATTTTGCTAATATGGATGCAGATATTTTTTGTTTGCAGGAAACAAAGCTTCAGCCGGAGCAGGTTGAGATTGCATTTCAGGGATATCATCAGTATTTTAATTCCGCTGTAAAGAAGGGATATTCGGGAACAGCTATCTTTTGTAAGCAGGAACCCTTGAAGGTAACCTTTGACATTGGTATGGACAAGCATAATGATGAAGGACGCGTTATCACGTTAGAGTTTGAGGACTTCTATATGGTGACCGTATATACACCGAATTCTCAGAGAGAATTGGCCAGACTTGGCTACCGCATGGAATGGGAAGATGATTTTAGGGCTTATCTATTGGAGCTGGATGAGCACAAACCCGTTATCGTATGCGGCGATTTGAATGTAGCCCATAAGGAGATAGATTTAAAAAATCCAAAATCAAATATCAAAAACGCCGGATTTACCATCGAAGAACGAGAGAAGATGACAACGCTGTTGGATAGCGGTTTCGTTGATACCTTTCGTTATAAATATCCTGATGTAACGGATGCATATAGCTGGTGGTCATATATGTTTAAAGCCCGTGAGAAGAACGTCGGTTGGAGAATTGACTATTTTCTGGTATCTGATCGGTTAAAGGATCGGATCGAGGATGCTAAGATTCATATGGATGTTGTAGGGAGTGACCATTGCCCCGTTGAGCTGCTTCTAAAATAATTACTTAGCCCTGGAAAGGGAGAGATGTAAAGCCATATCAAAATTTAGGATCGTATTTTACATAAGAAGTATAATTTATAATTGGTACCAGGAAAGTGGAGGGTAAGCTTACATGGAGGCATTGAGGATTACGACAGATCAAGCCGAAGTAGGGATGATGGTTGCAAACGATGTCTATTCGCCGACTGATCAGCTGATTATTACAAAAGGCACAGTACTCGACGATAGGATGATTACAAGATTACGCTTTTATAATATCTATGGCCTTGTGGTGTATCAGGTAGAGGAAGACAGGAAAGCTAAGGAAGTCAAAGAAGTATCATATATCGAAATGCTGAGGAGTACCGAAGAATTCAAGAAGTTTAACCGTACCTACGTTCAGACGGTAGACCATGTGGAACAAAGCTTCAATGGCATTATTAGCGGTTCAGCTGAGATTGATGTTGACATGCTGCTGAGAGAGACGGATCATCTTCTGGAGGAAGGTCGTAATGGTGCACATATTTTTGAGATGCTCCATGGAATCCGAAACTATGATGATTTGACCTTTGTACATTCCTTGAATGTTTCTTTAATATGTAATATTTTTGGTGGCTGGTTAAAGCTTCCGAAGGAAGATATCAAGCAGCTTACTTTAGCGGGGCTTCTGCATGATATCGGAAAGCTAATGATTCCAAGAGAGATCCTTACCAAAGACGGAAAACTGAATGATCAGGAATTTAAGGTAGTTAAAACACATCCGGTGAAAGCCTATCAGGCGATTAAGGATGCACCCATTGATATTCGGGTGAAATATGCTGCATTAATGCATCATGAACGATGTGATGGTTCTGGCTATCCCAACGGCTTTGTTGGTGATCAGATCGATTCCTTTTCAAAAATTGTTGCTATTGCAGATGTTTATGATGCTATGACCTCGAACCGTCGTTATCGTCATGCAATCTGCCCCTTTGATGTAGTTGAAAACTTTGAGCGGGATGGATTTCTAAAATATGATCCCGGATATCTGATGACCTTTATGGAACGGATCGTCGTATCCTACATGCATAATATTGTTCGTTTAAATGACGGCAGAGAGGGCGAGGTTATTATGATTAATAAGCTGGCGTTATCTCGTCCGGTAATTAGGATTGGGTCTGGCTTTGTGGATTTGTCAAAAGAACATAAGCTTATGATTGAAGAGATTATATGAAAAAAGATGAAAAGATTTTGATTCATGGCAAGGAAAGCTGCTTGTTGATTCACTTGTTTCATATAGTTATAAAGAATCGTATAAAGAAATGAATGAAGTAACAGAAATAAAGGAATAAATAATAGCCTGCATAAGGAGGCTGATGCTGTGTACATAGGATTTAACAAAGAACAGCTCAGAGATCCTTTACAGGCTTTTTTATTACGGCTCTGTGTACAAATATTGGGCGGCATTATATAAATACATATTGTACTAACATCATATACAAGAGAGAGCCTCCTCCGATACTGAGTAAGGTATTCTTCTTCCATACATGAAGCAAAATAATGACCATAAGGCTGATTGCCTCAGGGATTGCAAAGGGAGACTGGATAAAGGATACATCCTTTAGGCAGTAAACAACCAGCATACCTATAATTGTGAAGGGAAGGATGTCCGCAAGGTATTTCACATACTTTGGTATCTCTTTGTTGTCAGGGAAAATCAGAAAGGGAAGAATCCGAGTTAACTGCGTACCAAGTACAACCACACTGAAGAACATAACTAGCTGTGGAATGGAATAATTCATGCTTCATGACTCCTTTCCATGGGGGATTTTGCTACTGTTACTAAGGTCAATATCATAATCATCGAAGGGATTATAAAGCTTGAGGCTCCAAAGAGGAAGCGGCAAACAATAGCGCTTATGATACCTATGATAGCAGGTATGTGATTCTTCGTGGATTGCCATTGATTAATTAAAATAACCACGAAAAGTGCTGTTAGCACAAAGTCAATTCCTTTCGTGTTAAAGTCAAGTAAACTACCGAGAATTCCGCCAAGGAGAGATCCTATTACCCAATAAGAATGATCCAGGAGGGAGATAAAGAAATAGAACCATTTTGGCTCCACATGTGCAGGAACTTTTGCAGAGCAAACAATGGAAAAAGTCTCATCTGTCAGGGAAAATATCAGATAAGGCTTTAATCTGCCGATGCCCCGATATTGCTTGAGCATAGAGATACCGTAAAACAGATGTCTGGCATTGACCGCCAGAGTCATAAGAAAAGCACCCATTAAATCAAAGCCTGCAGCCAGTAGCGATACAGTTACAAATTGCATTGAGCCGGCGTAGACAAAGATACTGGCAAGCATGATCCAGAACAGGGAGAAGCCCTTACTGTTCATAAGTATTCCATAGGCAGCGCCTAGGACTAGATAGCCTGTAAAAACAGGTATAGTATGCGGGAAAGCAGCCTTTAAGGCTGCTCGTTTTGTGTACATATAAAAACTCCTTTAAGGATGAAGGTCAATAAGTCAAATCTTTGCTGTGGTTCCGGCATAAACCGGATTAAAGTCGGCACTGTCAGAGCATACAAAGCCGGCATATTTTTCAACAAGCTGTTCGAAATAAGGAACAACCAGCTTTATGTCCTCTTCGCCGACTGTGATTGCGTAGATGGTTTTAATATTTCTGTTTTTTATAAAGGCAGCGTCGGACGGATCTTGAAAGCTTGGGTCTATTGGCTCGAAATCGATAGAACTATCACCGGGCAACTCGATCTCAACTACATTCATTTCCTCCCAAACCTGGGTGGAGAGTCCATTGTTTTCCTGTAAAAGAGCAGCGATATCCCTCGCAGTTACTTCTGAGGGTGTCATATAAAAAAGATCAATATATTTTTTAATTATCTTTTGCTTGGAATCTGAGGTTTTTTTAGCCATAATATTATCCTTTCTTGCGCTATTTCTATCCTTTTTGCGCATCTAACAATGTGATTACCTGCAGGAACCGGAGTAATGCAAAAGCATGTCCGAAAAATCAGGAACTTCACTTGGGGTCAATTATAATATATTCTCTTTTGTTCTGCAACTGTATTAGCATAAATATGCATTCTTGATTCGAGAGAGTATTCTAGTTTTACCAGAATGTATAAAAAAGACAGCGGTATCATAATACCACTGTCTATAAAATCCTAGAATGTAATCTATTTTATTGTTATTCTTTTAATAGTATCGGTTTTTAAGTTTTTCTTGTTGATTCAACTGCTATATCATTATGTAGACCCAGTCTATTTTTATAGCTGAGCTAGGGCGCTGCCTAATTTGATACACTCATCAACGATAGCGGCATCGGGTGATCCTTCGGTGATCAGGCCTTCTCCGCTCACAATGGTAGCTCCGGCCTCCTTCATACGATCTACCCAGTCGCGCATCCACTGTCCGTCACCCCAGCCATAGGAGCCAAACAAAGCGATACTCTTTCCGCTGCAGAACTTCTCTACCTCGGCTACAAAAGGTTCCATTTCACCTTCCTCCAGAACCTCATCACCCATGGAGGGGCATCCGAGTGCGAAGGAAGGGGAAGTTTTCAAATCTTCAAGTGATACGCGAGAGATATCTGCCACTTCAGCAGTCTTTCCGGCCTGTTCGATTCCTTTACCAATGGCATTTGCCATCTCTTCGGTGTTGCCTGTCTGGGACCAGTATGCTACGATTACTTTATCCATGTATAAATCCTCCTTCTGAGTTAGTTAGAACTAACAACATATCATAATACTACTATATCCTTGGAGTGTTTTCAACAGTCCACATGATCAAGATTTCTCAAGAGAGGATTTTATCAGCTGCAGAAAGGTCTCGTGCAGCCGGGTATCTTCTGTCAGCTCCGGATGAAAGGACATTGCCAATTGATTCTGATATCTGACGGCTACAATATTGTCCTTCACCCGGGCGAGTATCTCTACTCCAGTCTTCACCTCCTCGATATAAGGAGCGCGAATAAATTCCATTGGAAAATGCTTAATGCCATCAATATCTTCAATTGTATAAAAACTTCCCAGTTGTCTGCCGTAAGCATTTCGTTTCACTGTGACAGGAAGCGTCTGAAAGTGTGACCTCTCATCATTGCTTAGGTTTTCTGCCAGTAAAATCAGGCCAGCGCAGGTGGCAAGCACCGGAAGTCCTTGCTTAATCCGTTTTTGCAAAGGTTCAAACATCTCAAGCTCCCGAAGGAGCTTTCCCTGGACGGTACTCTCTCCTCCGGGCAGGATCAGGCCATCAAAGCTCTGTTCGAGATCCGCTTTTTGTCTAAGCTCGATGCATTCCACACCGAGCTGTTCTATCATTTTAATATGTTCAATAAATGCGCCTTGTACCGCGAGTACAGCTACTCTCATTTTAACCTCCCATCAATAGCAAGAGACTTAACAAACAGTCAAAATATATGTTTCAAGACTACTTACCTCTTTCTGCCATAAGTAGCTCAATTTCCTGCTCGTTTATTCCAACCATGGCTTCGCCTAGATCCTCAGAAAGCTCCGCAATCATTTTGGCATCGTTAAAGTTAGTTACTGCTTTTACAATAGCGTTTGCCCGCTTTGCCGGATTGCCGGACTTAAAGATGCCGGAGCCTACAAATACACCTTCCGCACCCAATTGCATCATCAGTGCCGCATCTGCCGGAGTAGCAATTCCACCTGCTGCGAAGTTAACCACCGGAAGTTTTCCGTTCTCATGGACATATTGAACAAGGTCAAAAGGAACCTGGAGCTCCTTAGCAACCTGGAATAATTCGTCTTCTCTCATAGAGGTGATACGAGCAATGTCTCGGTTCATCATTCTCATATGGCGAACGGCCTGCACAATATCACCGGTTCCCGGCTCTCCCTTAGTTCTGATCATGGAAGCACCCTCATTAATTCTGCGTAGCGCCTCCCCCAAATCTTTAGCTCCACAGACAAAGGGAACCTGGAAGTTTCGCTTATTAATATGGTAAACATCATCGGCAGGAGACAGAACCTCGCTTTCATCAATGTAATCTATTTCGACGGCTTCCAATAGCTGAGCCTCAACAAAATGCCCAATACGGCATTTTGCCATGACTGGAATGGATACTGCCTCCTGAATACCACGGATCATCTTAGGGTCACTCATTCTGGATACTCCGCCCGCAGCACGAATATCCGCAGGAATACGTTCCAGTGCCATAACAGCACATGCCCCTGCCTCTTCAGCAATTTTTGCCTGTTCCGGTGTGGTCACATCCATGATGACACCACCCTTTAACATCTTGGCTAACTCTTTGTTTAGCTGATATCTTTTCTCTTCCATAAAAATCCTCACTTTCTAGACTATTAATTAATTCAGTGTTTTTAAAGGCATCCTATTAGGTGCGCTTTTTACTTGTTCCCTTTACAAAGGTTATAAACCCTATTATAATTGTAAGTGACCATATTTAAATATCCATTTTGAATATATTCAGAATGGTCAGATTGGAGGCATTCTAGGCTTATGTTAACTTATTCCTTTACAGAATTAGGGTCAGATAGTCTGTATGAGCATTTATACAAATGCATTAAAAATGACATATTACAAGGTGTTTTGGAGCCGGGAGACAGGCTTCCCTCCAAGCGGAGCTTTGCAAAGCATCTGAACATAAGCACCATAACAATTGAAAATTCCTATGCTCAGTTATTAGCGGAGGGCTATATTTATTCCATCGCAAAAAAGGGGTATTTTGTCGCCGACATTATAAATTCCTTGAAATCCTCAGCAGCCGCTTCACAGCCAAAGCTGGCACATAATGCTAATAAGCTGGCATACTATGTTGATTTTCTCAGTAATCAGACAAATCCGGCAAACTTTCCGTTTTCCATCTGGGCAAAGCTTATGAGGGAGGTTATCTCAGAGAAAAGCGAAGAGCTGATGATGAACTCACCGAGCGGAGGAATACAGGAGCTTAGAGTAGCCATAGCGGAGCATCTTAAGGCATTTCGCGGAATGAAGGTGTCTCCCCAGCAGATTGTGGTAGGTGCCGGTACGGAATACCTGTATGGGCTCTTAATACAGCTCTTAGGGCATGATAAGGTCTATGCAGTGGAGGATCCTGGCTATCAAAAGGTAGCACAGATTTACCGGAGTAATCATGTGAGCTGTTGCTATGTTCCGATGGATAAGCAGGGGATTCTAATCTCCTCCTTAGAAGAGTACAAAGCGGACATCGCACACATTTCGCCCTCACACCATTATCCCACCGGTATTATTACACCCATCAGCAGAAGATATGAGCTGCTGGGATGGGCATCCAAATCAAAGGACAGATATATTATCGAGGATGATTATGACAGTGAGTTCAGACTGCTCGGTAAGCCGATTCCCTCGCTGCAAAGCATTGATGTGATGGAAAAGGTAATTTATATCAATACCTTCAGCAAGAGCCTGGCTCCAACCATACGAATCGGTTATATGATTCTTCCGGAGCATTTGGTAGACAAATATCATAGTGAATTAAGCTTTTATTCTTGTACAGTCTCTACCTTTGAGCAATATACGTTGGCAAAATTTATACGGGATGGGTATTTTGAAAAGCATATTAATCGGATGAGAAGCTTTTATCGTATGCAAAGAGATGGGCTGCTGGAGTGTATAAGAACGAGTCCTTTATCAAATGCTGTGACAATTACGGAAGAAGACTCCGGATTGCATTTTCTGATGGAATTAAAGACAAAGCTTTCCGATGAAGCGATTCTGCGTAAGGCAGAGCAGGAGAGAATTCGATTAGGATGCATTTCTCAGTTTTATCATAATCCGGTAGCTGATATGGAACATATTTTGGTTATGAATTATTCAGGGATAGAGGCGGATAAGATGTGTGAGGCTATAGG